>JBAUNL010000123.1:0-2423 GCA_049579205.1 Rhodomicrobium sp.
GCGTAAAGCGCTGACTTGATCGGCTCCGGCTCGTCAGTGGCAACCGCATTCTGAGGAATGCCGGCAACGATAGCCACCAGTACTACATAGACTTGCCTGCTCAATCTTTGCCTCTCTCATCAGAGCCGGATGCGACATATAACAGGCAACATGCGTGCAACAGCCCGCGCAGTGCCAAGCGTTCGGGAACCGTCGCGCCGGTGCGCCGGTTCATTCGATTGACGACGCGCTCCCCGCCCGTGAGCCTCAGAACTGAGGCGGGGCGGGCTGCTTCGGCTTCGGACCGAACGCGCGCGCGTTGTCCCGCTGTGGGCGGCTGACTTTCGAGACGGCGAGCTGCCGTTCGTACTCCCGGTCACCGAGGTCTTTGTATTGTGGGCTGGTCAGCGAGGCCAGAAACGCCACCACGTCGTTGATCTCGGGCTCCGTTAGCGCCAGCGGCTGCATGTCCTCGTCGAGCCAGGGGTCCTTGATTCCGTCACCCTTGTTGTAATGATCCATGGCATCCCACAGCGTCTCCATCGACCCGTCATGGAAGTAGGGTCCGGTCACCATGACATTTCGCAGGCCGGGCGTCTTGAATGCTGCGATATCCTTCTGCCTTCTTGTAACAAGGAAGCGTCCCAGAACTGACAGATCGCTTGTGATCGCCGCCGTGTCGATAGCCGGCAGATCTCCATGTGCCAGCTCGCGCTCAGCCTGCTGGGCTAATGGGGCAACATGATGCCGGAGGATTCCGATCCCAATGTTGTGAAAATCGTTATCCATGAAAAGAGTCTCATGCCGCTCATTGTCCAACAAAGCATGGCATTTGTTACAGCGGGCCTTGGTGTTGAACAATTCCCATCCGCGTTTGGCCGAGTCGCTGATGGCACTGGCGTCTCCTGCGACGAAATGGTCATAGGGAGAATCGAAGGAAACCAGCGTCCGTTCGTAGGCGGCAATGGCGCTGAGCATATCCTGCTCGTTCACGCCTCCGCCGAAGGCCTGCATGAAGCGGCTCTGATAGTCCCGGTCAGCCGCGATCCTTGATACAGCGTCGGCGACACTGGCCGAGCCCATCTCAAAGGGGTTGGTGATCGGCATCGCCGCCTGCTGCTCGAGGGTATTGGCCCGGCCGTCCCAGAACTGATGTTTGTTATAGAGCGCATTCAAAACCGTTGGCGCGTTACGCTGGCCAGCGCGGCCGTAAATGCCGACGGAGGTGGGCCTGCCATCGGTGAAGGCACGGGCCGGATCGTGGCAGGTGGCGCAGGCGACAGTGCCATTGCCTGAGAGCCGAGGCTCGAAGAACAGCTTCTGTCCCAATGCGATCCTAGCAGGCTTGAGCGTGGCAGGTGAGATAACATATTCGGTCAAGACCTTGGGAAATCCGGTTTGATCTGATGAGCGCGGCTCCGCCAATATCCCCGCTTGCGGCAGCGGCGGCGCTCGGCCTGGCGCCAGCGCCGGCGGTGGACCAAAGCCTGAGTCTTCGCTCACGGCCGGTGCGGCAAGCATCGCGCAACTAAGCAATAGGAGCAATCGGACCCTGAGTAATGTGGCGCGCATCAAAATTGCCGTGCGGCGGATCGGCACGCGTTCACTGCCTCTGCGCTTGGACGGTCTGCCTCTGCACTTGGACGGCAGCGCCGTGATCATCGGCGGTGCCGGGAACGATCACCAGGTAGCGACGCGGTATTTCGTCCGCGCCCTGCACCACTTGGCGGATCGGCCCAATGGCGATGACGATCGCCGACCCCGCGGGGTTTGTCATAAAGCTTTGCAGCGGCTCAACCGCACCGCCGCCAGACGGCTGATTCGCCAGTGCAAGCACATACGGCTTTCCTGGCTCGAGCCCGGTCACGGCAGCTTCCAAGACCTGCACCAAGCCCTGGTCGAAGAGCGTTAGGCTCGTCGGGGCCTTTTCCCCGCGCGCAGCCGTGCCTAGTCCCGGCGGTACCAACCACAACTGCGTGGTCTGCCCGGCTATGCCCAGCGGTAGCAGTCCGCCTGTTTCAGCGCTTGGGGGAACGCCTGTTTCAGCGTGAATGCCTGTTTCAGCGGTCGGTGGAGTGCTGCGCTCCATCACACTCATCGCGTTATTGCCAGTAACGGTGGCGGGAACTGCTCCCGGCACGTAGACGAGGGCCTGCGGGGTCTGGCCGGTCGGGCTGGTAGCGATCACTCTATTGGTCAGGGTGTCGATTGCTGTGATGCGGTCTTCGTTTTCGAGAACGATATAAACGCGAGTGCCGTCGCCGGAGGGCCAGATGCCATGCGGCAGTCTGCCGACGGGTATCGTCGCGACTTTGGAGAAATTGTCCGTCCGATATACCTGAACCTCGTTGAGACCCCCGCTCGTGACATAGGCGAACATGCCGTTTGCGTTGCGCACGATGTTGACGTGGTTGGTGATGGGACCGGTGTCGAGCGTCTTTAAT
>JBAUNL010000124.1:0-2502 GCA_049579205.1 Rhodomicrobium sp.
CGACCGAGTCGGTTTCCTCGGCAAAGGTGGTGAAAAGTTCTTGCGCGATCCAACCGGCGCGCAATCGCCAGCCGCACAGGGCCTAATTCGAACAGCACCCGAGTGCGCGAATACTAGTGTGCGTACCGATATGGCAGCGCCGACGCTAAGATTAAGTTAAGGAAAAGCAGCATATGCTTCCCAGTAAATATCTGGATGTTGGTTGTGACCAAACGAGGCTAAATTCTAGTAATAGTAGCAGGTATACCCTCTGTTGTGGCGAGTGGCACACTAAACACCCTACTATCCGCTACAACCAAGGAAAACAACAATGGCCCGAGCCGCACAACTTAAGACGAAAAATAGGTCAGTACCCATAGAGTTCTCGACCTATTCGTTCGAGGAGCTTGTAGAGATCAAGAAGGACCTCGACGGAGAGTTGGCATCGCGCAAATCGAAAGAGATCGAAGACCTGCGAGCGAAACTTCGAGACAATGCCAATGCTCTTGGCATTTCCATCGAAGAGCTTGCCGGCGTTGCAAGAAGTCCCCGGCGGCAAACGAAGCATGTTAGAGGTCCGCAGCCCGCCAGATATCAAGGACCGAATGGTGAGCTATGGAGCGGCAGAGGGCCAGCGCCTAAATGGATGAAGCCGCTGTTGGCCAAGGGTAAGAAGAAGGAAGATTTTCTCATAAAATAGGCAAAGAATTCCGCACCGATGAAGTTGCTGAAAGAGCCCCTGCTGCTCCCCCAATAGCGAGAACTTCTTGCGCAATGGGACGAGGGGCTGCAGGAATAGTAAGCCAGCACAAGCCTGATTGCTTCCTTCGCCGCCGGCATCAAGAAGGATAAAGCCGCCGTCAGCGCTGCCATCACCGAGCCCCTGGTCCAATGGTCAAACGGAGGGGCAGATCACGAAGCTCAAGCTAGTAAAGCGCCAGAGGTACGGCCGGGCGAAGCTCGACCTTCTCGAAGCCCGACTCCTCAACGCAGCCTGAGCCGAGTAATACCGCCGGGCCTAAGCATTGACCTGTGGAATCCAAGGATAGGAGCATTGCGACTTTATCCTTCCGTTTTCGGCCGCGAGCCTGTTCCAGGCCTTGCAGGCAGCGTCAACGATGGCATCGTAATCGGGGAGCAGCCGGTGCGAGAGGAAGCGTTGCTTGAGATAAAGCCAGACGCGCTCGACCGGGTTCAGCTCGGGCGAGTAGGCGGGCAGCGGAACGAGTGTGATATTGGCCGGTATGGCGAGGGCATTGGAGCCATGCCAGCCTGCCTGATCGAGCACCATCACAGCATGGTCATCCTCGGCGAGGGTTTCGGAAAAGCGGTCGAGGAAGGCTTGCATCGCTGCCGTATCGGCATAGGGCATCACCAGTGCGAAAGCATTGTCAGTGCGTGGCTCCACGGCCGCGAAGAGATAGGCGAAGGTGAAGCGCTTATCGCAAAGCCCTGGCGGGCGCTCGCCGCGCTTCCACCAGATATGGCAGACACGCCCTTTCTGGCCGATGCGTGCCTCGTCCTGAAAAAACAGGCGAAGGCGCTTGCCTTTATGACGTATACTGATGGTCTGCCGCAGCGCCGGGGCTCTTTTTAAAGGCCTCCGCTTCGGCCGGATCTTTTTGCGGGTGGCTTGGCCTCGCCTTCTGCCGCGAAAGGCCAAGCCTCTTAAGCACCCGGCCGAGCGAGGAGGGGTGGAGGGTCTTGCCGAAGCGGGCTTCGCAAATGCGCACCAAATCCTCGCGCGTGAAGGCCGAGAGACCGTCCGCCTCGGGATCGGGGCCAGCCAGAACGATGCGCATCAGCTCGGCCTGCTCATACGGCGCGAGGCGGGGCGGGTGCCCATCGCTCCAGCAATCGTAAAGCCCGTCCGGGCCGTGCGCGTTGTAGCGGATCACCCAATCCCTTAAGGTCTGGCGGTCCATGCCGGCGGCCTCCGCCGCCTCTTTCCGGCTCATGCCCGAAAGCGCATTGGCGATGGCAAGCAAGCGCCGCGCCACGCGCGTATTGCTCTCCGCCTTGGCCCGTTTGCGCAGCACCTCTGGGGTGCGATCCCTTCGTATCGAAAGCGCCGTCACGATGCCCTCCCTTCGAATCATCGAAGACAGGGAATCACGATCCGCTTCCCCACGGAACGGCCTGGCAGCACACGAGTCAGTCTTTCCACACAGCGGTATAATACCGCCGCGCCTAAGTATTGACCTTTTGAAATCCAGGGGTGGGAGCATAGCGATTGGATTCGGCCGGCCTCAGCTAGCAGCCTGTGCCAGGCAGCGCACGCGGCCGGCAACGATGGCGCCGTAATCGTCGAGCAGGCGATGCGAGAGGAAGCGTTCCTTCAGATAAAGCCAGACGCGCTCCGTTTCCGAAAAGCGCTCCTCCGCCACGCATAGGCGAAGATAATTCCGTGGCCGAAACTGCGCCTTAGGTTGATTTTGAAACCTTCGCCCTCTTAAACGGCTTACTCGCATCATTTATTTCTGCAAGCCCATGACTTCGATGAGGTCTGAGATCACGAGGGTC
>JBAUNL010000125.1:0-3296 GCA_049579205.1 Rhodomicrobium sp.
TTCATAGGCCGGGCCGTTGGCAGACCGGAACGGAGCGCATGTAACGTCGACGGCAAAACCCCGCGAAAACTCGCTGCCCGTGCCCGGGAAACCTGCGAACGCCACGCATTGGAGCGCCCGCATGCTGGCCAAGGAGATCGGGGTCGGCCACACGACTCGGGCTGAGCCGGACATGCCTCCTTGGTCTTATGGGTCCTGTAATTGTCGCAGATCGCATGCACGCCGAGGTGCTTGGGGACGGTCCGCTCGATTTGCTTCAGGAACTTCAAGAACTCCCTGGCACGATGACGCGGCATGCATTCTCCAATCACCTCGCCTGGCCCGTATCTGCGTAACGCTTTCCGGTTTGGCCGCGACAAGCGCCGCGAACAGGGTTGTGGTGCCGTTGCGCTTGTAGTCATGGGTCATGGTTCCGGCGCGCCCCTTCTTCATAGGCCGGCCGCGGCCACTCCGCCCATCGAGGCGAAGCGTTGATTGCGTCCGAGCCGTTCCCCTAGCGCTGTGTGGCCGACCAGGCCAAGACTGATGGCAGCAACCGACAGCCCCAGGAAGCCGCCAGTGATCCCTTGGAGCACCAGAGCGGTCAAAACCAGTGGGAAACTCGGCCAAAGTGCAATAATCAGTGCCCCGGCTGCGACCATAATGGCGCCCAGCGCCACCACGGTTCGCTTCGACCGGATGGTGTCGAGCAATTCTCCGCCGGGTAGTTGACTGAGCAGTCCTGCGAAGCCAGCTGCCGTTAGAACAAAACCAATGTTCTGCTGGGTCCAATTTTGATCGGCGAGAAACACGGCGACGTAAGGACCAAAGCCTGACAAGGCTCCGGCGAGAAACAGGTTGACGCCGTCAAGGCCGCGCAAGCTCGTAGCTGGCGGTGACCGTTCAATTGCGTCCGTTAACCTCGCGGAACCTCCGGCGATGACCCCAGTGTCCGAGCCCCGGCTATTGATCACGCGGGCTCGCTAGGCCTTTCGCCATGACGGAGTAATTTGCCATGTGGTCTTGGAGCCTCTGACTAAACAACCTGAAGCCTTGAATTATTCGCATACTTGCTAGCCGGCGAGGCATGCCGGCTATCCCATTTCTCCTCGCCAAGAGACCGCGACGACTTGATCAGGGAGCGATAGAGATCGGTATAAGCGCTCGCCATACGTGTGGCGGAGAAGCGTTGTACGAAGCGCTGACGCACTTTTTTGCGGTCGAGCTTCATAACGAGCGGTAGCGCTGCGATTGCCTCCTCGACGGTTACGACGATCGCACCGGTGAGACCATCCTCGACGATTTCCGGCACCGAGCCGCGGCGGAACGCCAGCACCGGCGTGCCGCACGCCATGGCTTCGATCATGACAAGGCCGAACGGTTCCGGCCAGTCTATGGGAACCAGCAATGCAAGGGCCCCGCTTAAGAACTTTGCCTTCTGCTCGTCACCGATCTCTCCGATAAATTCGACGTCGCCGGACTCGAGCAAGGGGCGAATTTCGGTCCGGAAATACTCGGCATCGTTCTTGTCGACCTTGGCGGCAATTTTAAGCGGAAGCCCGGACTTGGCTGCAATCTGGATCGCGCGGTCGAGCCCCTTCTCTGGGGAAATACGGCCGAGAAAGGCGAGATAGGTCTGGGCTATGGCTGCTGGCTTTAGGAGTTCGCAGGGGAGTCCGTGCTGTACGGTGCCGATCCAGTTAGCATTCGGCAAGGGGAGACGCTGAGCGTTCGATATCGATACAAGCGGCGCATTGGGAAATGTTTCGAATACGGGCTGAAGCTCAGGCAGGTCCAGCCGTCCATGAAGCGTGGTGACAAACGGTATCCGCAGCCTGGAAAAAACCGAGAACGGATGATAATCCAGGTGAAAGTGAAGGAGGTCGAACTCCAGTGCGCGCCGGGCCACAAGTTCGAGCATCAGCGCATGCAAGGCAATCGGATCGCGAATGGTGCCATCCAAGCGCAATGCGCGCGGCCACATGGGTTCAAGCTTGGCGGCTGTAACAGAGTCTCCGCTGGCAAACAAAGTGACATCGTGTCCTTGCTTAACGAGAGCTTCAGTGAGCCACGACACCACCCGCTCGGTGCCGCCATAGAGCTTCGGGGGCACGGCCTCCGTAAGCGGTGCGATTTGCGCGATCCGCATTCTCGTTTCCATAACCTTCCCTCGGACATGCGTTATCACTCATGCGGGCCGGCGTCACACCGCATGGTAAAGACATTGCTAATGCATTTTATACGATTGATAGCGTTCCACTCATAGAGTCGGAAACTACTCATGCCGCTTAGGGATGTTGACATGCCACCGGAACAAGCCGCATCGCTGGATGAAAGCGATGCGGCTGCTAAGCTAGCCCAGCGTGCTCAGCATTCCGTACGGGGCGACACTCGCCGAAATCTTTGAAAACGTGGATAGTATTGGCAGGTGGCGTAAAGGCAAGCCCCCTTCCATCGATGCCCGATTTACATCCGCACACAGCCGTTCCCGTGGCCACGGGCCACGCGCATCCGCTCATCGCATCACCACTTTCCCGGCGCAGCAGCCAAGCCTTCACCGCGATAAGCGAAAAAGGTGAGTTTAAGGAAACGGCGGCTCTGCGCAAATGTGTTATCCGCCCTATAGGTAGATTCCGACTCTAACGCGACCGACCCAAATCCAATTAAGATGCTTGGCGAGTGGCACGTCCGTAGCCCCTTGTGCGCGTGCTACTTGCACCCTTTGGTCTACGACACTTGACCAAACCTCCCCTCCCAGCTCGTCACAACACTCGGGTAGACAAAAGCCATGACACAACAACTCATAATCGACCAAACCAGTGATCCAATGGCGAGGGGCACTGTGGAGTTTTACGATACCGGAACGGGGTTTGGTTTCATTCAGCCAGACGGCGGCGGGAAAGGTGCTTTCGTTCACGTGTCAGCGCTGGCACGCGCCGCGATGCCGGACCTCGTCGAAGGCCAAAAGGTTTCTTTCGACGTCGAGGTCGACAAACGCTCTGGCAATTCCTTCGTGATGCGCATCAAACAGGCGCGCTAGGCATAAAATAAAGCCGCAGGACAAACTCAGCCGGCGGTCTGCGGCGGACCCGTCGCTGTAGCGCGGACTTCACCCCACTTGGCGGACAGAAATCAACTTGGGAAAACAAAAACGATGTTAGAAAAATCTTCGCCGCTGGTCGTTGCAGGGATCGGCATTGCTCTCATGATATTGGCTGCTGGGCTTATAAATTCATCAAGCCGAGGGCCATATCAACTATCTCCAATTGCTTTGGAATCCGGTAACAAGCATTAAAAGGAACCGGACGGATTGGAAC
>JBAUNL010000126.1:0-2589 GCA_049579205.1 Rhodomicrobium sp.
ACCGACGCTTCGCCGAGGTCCTCGCGGACAACTGCGCACGGCTCGGGGCCGATGTGGTTTGCTATTCCTTCATCGTAGTGGACTCTCACCACCTACTCCTTGCCGGTCTCCCGGCGCTTCTCTGCAAACGGCCTCTCTCAGAAATGACGGGGCATTTAGCGAAGCTGGTGGATAAACGCGAGCCAGACCCGGCCTGAAGTTTTCTTTTCACATCCTAGTGTGGCTAGAAGTTGAATTGCCAGTAGGCTCGTGTTTTTTAAACAAGCCTAGACTGAAATTAATCAGAATTATACAAATTTGGTTGCAATTACCTGAGCTACCCGCAATGGTCGTGCAGCAACGGAATGCAGGCGATTGGGCAAATGCAATTACCGCCAAACCGAGCTTAAAAAGGGCAAAGCAAATTACGCTGGCGAGGGGGGAAATCATGGCGCCTTTGAAGATGGAAGGGCTTGAAGCCGAGATGCTGCCTATTTTGGTCAAGACCTTTCCAAGAGCGTTTTTCCCTTCTGGGCGGAGCTGCCAGCCCCTCCGCGTCGGCATTTTCGAAGAGCTGAACGCGGTGATTCCGTCTGAAATAGACCGGACAAGGCTGAAGCTTTACTTGGGGCTTTACACAGGACAGCCTCGCTACTTGCGTGAGCTAAAGCTAGGCGCGATTAGGATCGGCCTCAACGGCTGCGCAGCAGGAAGGGTGAGCCCCAAGGAAGCTGCGAGCGCCGCAGCCCGCTTGCAGAAGCTTGACTGTCTTGAAAATGGACTGCCTGTTGCGAAAGCGAGGGCATCATGTCCAGCTTCAGCTCCTCAAATCTCGCCCGCTCGGCTGATCGCAATGCCGCATGGTGGTGCAATCAATCCGCTGAGGACGCCGCTTCGCCCCGGTCTTGCCGAAGCGCTTCCCCGGAAGAAAGGCGCACAACCAGCGCAGCAACGGGTTATTGTGGTCGTCAAGAGGAGGAAGGTCCCCGGGAAATTCCGCACCACAGATTCTAGAACCTTATCCGGACGCCCATACAATCAGCGGCCAGTATTGACCCAGAATTGAACGCTGTATTCAGCTCAATGTCGGCGATACCCCCGAAAGCGGCATGACCTGCCTGTGCCAAACTTCCTGTGCCGGCCTTGCCCTGCCTTCTCACGGCCGCAACCTTGCTGGCGTGACAAGAGCGTTTAGCCTCAATGGTGTAGAGTGACTTACGGGCCGGATTCGATTTGGGCCATGCCGGCGTCCGAGAACCCGAAATGGTGTCCGATCTCATGGATCAGCACGTGGCGGATAACGCAGTCCACCGGCTCGCCGTTATGGTATGCGTAACTGAGGATGGGGATACGGTAGAGAAAGACCCTGTCGGGCAGACTTACGGGATCCCATACGCTTTTTGACGGTAGTCCCACGCCATGATACAGCCCGAGTAGAGCATAAGGATCGCGGATATGCAGCGCCTTGAGCGTCTCCGCATCGGCGAAATCGGCCACACGAACCGTCACATTGCCCAGCACCGCGCGGAACTGCTCAGGCAGGCCGTCCCAGATTGCCTGAGCGGCCACTTCGAAATCTTCCTTTGTCCCCGGCTGCCCTGTAGGCATATGCAGCCTTCCTCTGCTCAAGATCAATGCCGGCAAGTCAGGGATCTGGGCTATATCCCGCAAAAACCAATAGTCCGGAGGCATGATTGGCTGCGTGATCGGCGAGGAGGGCGCCAAGTTCACCCGCTAATCCTCCGGCAACAGAAACTCCCGCCCTGATAGCGGAAGGGGGCGGCAAGACCCGAATATACTGGGCCATCTTTTAGATGATCCCAGGCTTCGGGTGAGGCGAGGGCCGTCCTGGGTACGTCAGCCTGTACAGTCTCCTCCACTGCAGGGATAGAACCATTCTTATACTTGTCGATAGCCGCCGGGTGTCGCAGCTTTATCGGGTCTTCGAAGGCCTCCTCGGTGTTAATCTTCCATACCACCCTTGGAGAGCCCGCATGCAGGACAGCGCCAGCGAAACCCCCACATGGATGAAAGGTAATTACGCGCCGGTTTTTGAGGAGTCGACCGCGTTTGAGCTTCCGGTGAAAGGCGCCATCCCACGGGAACTTTGCGGCCTTTATGTCCGCAATGGCTCCAATCCGAAAGAGGGGTTTTCCGGACATTGGTTTTTGGGCGACGGCATGGTGCATGGCGTCTCGATCAAAGACGGGAAAGCGGAGTGGTATCGCAATCGCTGGGTTCGCACGCCTTGCTTTTTTGGCAAACGCCTGACCCCCGAGACGGCGCTCGACATCCGGCTCAGCTTCGCCAACACAAGCGTTGTCACGCATGCGAAACGCATCTTCGCGCTTGTCGAAAACGCGCTTCCGATGGAGATAACCCCCGAATTGGATACAGCCGGTTTTCATGATTATGCCGGCAAGCTAGCCACTCCCTTTACGGCTCATCCCAAGATCTGTCCCTCAACAGGAGAGTTGCACTTCTTCGGTTATCGCGTTGTTCCGCCCTTCCTAACCTATCACGTCGCCAATGCTGACGGCGCGCTTCTTCGCAGCGTTGAGGTACCCGTGCAAGGGCCGACAATGATGCATGATTTTGCAATCACCTCCG
>JBAUNL010000127.1:0-3047 GCA_049579205.1 Rhodomicrobium sp.
GCTGCGGTCATCGTCGTTGTCACGATTGCAGTGCTGGGTTCAGCCGAGCGGGGAACTGAGGTGGCACTACAACTTTCAGCGCGTTTTGCATTTCTGGTGTTTTTTCCGGCCTACGTGGGCGGTGCACCGACCACTTTCTTCGGACCAACCTTTAAGCCCCTTAAACAGTATGGACGCGAGTTCGGGTTTGCCTTTGCCGCAGCCCTATCGGTTCACCTGGGACTAGTAGCCTGGTTATGCCACATTGGATTTACGCCAGGGCATTCGACGTTCATCTTTTTTGGGGGTGCTGCCACGTGCACCTACATTCTCGCAATATTTTCGGTCGGCAGGCTACAGCGGAGAATCGGGCGTAAGAGCTGGTGGCTTCTACGAACGGTTGCGCTCAATTACATAGCCTATGCCTTTTTTGTTGATTTTTGGAAACCTCCATTTCTTAGTAGTGTGAATCACTTGCTGGGATACTCAGCTTTTGCAATGCTTTCAGTTATAGGCCCACTGTTACGTCTCGCAGCCTTCGTCCGGTACCTCGTTTATTTCGGGAGTAAGAGCATCAGGCAAGGTCCTGCGACCAATTGATTTATTCCGCGTGCCCGTTTCGTCAGCCTTCCCACCATTATGGAGGCTGCATCGGCAGGAACCCGCCGCTTTGCGCGGCTTACTATGGTTTCTCCAAGAAGCTTGATAACCATGCTTATTCCGTGGCGCTATTCGCCATGTACTACAACTTCTGCAAAATCCACAAAACCCCCCGCGTGCCCCCTGCGGTGCAGGCCGGCGTTGCTGATCGCGTTTGGGATGTCGTCGATATCGTGAAACTTGTTGAGGACAAGGAACCTAAGCCTGGAAAGCGCGGACCCTATAAAAAGAGCAGGATAGCAAACTCCCATCTTCTCCGTTGTAACGTTGAAGCTGGATGGAAAAGGCTAAGTCCTTATGAAGGTTCAACCAGATGCTCACTGCGTTAAAACAAACTGCGGCCTCGTGGGAAATACGCAGGGTGCTGCAGCCGTTCAGAGACACGCAACAAAGTATTTTGGAGCGCCACTTTTATAGGCGATTAATCGGCGACAGCGCAGGCGCGATCATTGATGTCGGAGCGAATCGCGGCAGCAAGACAGAAATATTTCGCCGCTTAAGCGAACGCGTTGTCGCGATTGAGCCAGACCCCACTTCTGCGCACATTCTGCGCACCAGGTTTTGCTGGCGACCAGAGGTAATTATCCTTCAGTGTGCCATCACTGAAAAAAGCGGCGCGGTTCCTTTTTATCAGTTTGGACCAGGTTCCGCCTTCAATACCTCCGATCATGACTGGGCGGGTAGTATGATGGATGGCAGCAATCACATGCATCTCGTGCTACCGAAACCGAAAGAGATTATTGTGCAGGCCCGTACAATTAGCGACGTTGAGGCCGCCTATCGACCTGTCAAATACCTAAAAATTGACGCTGAAGGACATGAGCAGCAAGTTCTTTCGACTCTCCGTTATCCAGTGCCGCTCATTAGTCTCGAATTCAATTTTCCGCAGATGCAAGGTGCTTTGCTTGCTTGCGTCGATCAACTTGAAACAATCGCTTCCTACCGCTTCAACGCCGCGATCACCGAACCTCCTCAGAAACTGGAATTTGACCAATGGCTCCGCGGAGACGAGATCATCGCCGCAATCCAATCAGCGCATTGGAGATACGCCGAACTCTTTGCTCAAATATAGATACCTGGGTGGGCACAAAATTTCAAAAGTGCCCACCACCCTAAAATCACCCGGTTTGGCATCGCCGAGGCGGCGTGTGCCTTTATGTATTTTACCGGTTAGATATAGCGTACTGTGACAATTCCATCCGTCTACGGGAGTTCGCCAAAGTGGACGAAGACCGACTGCCTGAGGGCGCCCGTACACTGTATGTGTTTCGGGACTACCTTGCATGGGTCTTCTGTGATTTGACTGCCCGCTTTAAGGCGGAAGTTGGAGAAAGCAAGCCCAATACGCATAATTTCCCGGCTTAACCGTCACTATCAAATCTGTAAACTAAGCAGCTTTAAAATAGGCAAATTTGGAAGATGTCTGTACGAGTGCCGCCACCGCCCACTTGAAAGACCATGCGCAATATTGCGGATTTCGCCGACAACTTCGCCCTAGGCCGTAATCTTCATGTTCATTCGTGGGATCGGATTTGAAGAGGAGGGCGCCTCCACAATCGTGGCCGAAAAGTTGGGCGATTGGGCCTATTGCAGTTCATCGCAGCCTGGGCCGATCGGCGTTTGTCCTCTTGAAACCTGCCTTGCCGAGACCTGCTCGTATGCCAGTACAGTACCGCTTTACGATATGACCGCCTTTGAGCTCCTTTCCGCGGCCCGACGACGGTTGAGCAATTCAAAATGGCCTCGCTTGCTTTTTCGGAAGAGCCCTCGAGGAACGGGCGCGCTGGCCATTGCCGTCGCCACTGCAGCTTTTGTCTCAGCAAATTATGCTTATGGACAGGGTGTTTCGAGGCCGGCAACAAATTTGTTGCTCGAAGGCAAGGCCGCTTATGGTGATTGGAGATTAGATGCTCCTGGGGTTCGCCGGCACTTCGGCCTGCTGGATCTTCCCGAGCCTTACAGCTCTCGCTCTGCGGCGAACACAGTATCGGTAGTTAGACAGCCAGCCAATGCACGATTGAAGGTTCCTCCCGGCTTCGAAATTAGGCTTTTCGCAAGCGGCCTCGACCAGCCACGGCTCATTTGTGTGGCACCCAATGGCGATGTCTTCATTGTTGAAAGCTCCGCCGGGCGCATTCGTCTACTGAGACCCGCAGCCGATGGTGCCGAAGTCAGTCGCGACGAAGTCTTCACAACCGGCCTGAACCTGCCCTTTGGCGTTGCCTTTTATCCCAGTGGCCGCGATCCTCAATGGATTTATGTCGCTAATACCGATTCCATCATTCGCTTCCCCTACCGCAATGGCGACCTCCGCGCGCAAAAAAAAGCGGAAGTGATTGTGCCTAAGCTGCCGGCTGGAGGCGGCCACTGGACGCGCGATATCGTATTCTCGCGAGATAACACTAAAA
>JBAUNL010000128.1:0-5996 GCA_049579205.1 Rhodomicrobium sp.
CAATCTGAAGCTTCGAAACTCAAAACTCCCGGATTGAAGCTTGCCTGATCGCCCCTAGGTGCGGGGCAGTACTTCCGAAGATGAGTCCAAGCTGCGGAAAGCAGGCACCAGGACCACTGGTAGATCCCACGCCAGCAGACTGCAAAACGCCATCAGGAGAACCGTCGCGCCCGTGGCCTGTGGCGGCGCGCGCACCGCTGCGGCCAGCACTTCGGGCGCAAACCGTAACCCGATGCTCGAGCCAATCAGGGCAAAGCTCACGATCAAAACGGCAGGCGGCAGTTCGATGTTTACCCAGTCCAGGATATTGAACACTGCGCCGAGTACCAATGGGCCCAGGAGAGCGCCGGCGGGTATCCGCGCCGCCTGGCCAAGTACTTGAACTTAGCCGAGCCCGAGGCTGCTGGCGTGACGCTTCGTTCCGGTTGATGGCTGGCGGACGAGCCGAAGCGTCATGAATGCTATCGGGCTGAACATGACGGCCGAATGAATAGAGGCGGGCCGCCCGGTTACGCTTGAAGCGACCCGACATAGCAAGGCGGCAGGTTGAGGCCGAAACCGGTCATTGGGATAATTTCAGAGAATGCCTCAAGTTGGGCGGCAAGCGGCCGTTCCGAAATGGCGACTGCCCATCGCCCAAAACGCCCTAGTTCTAATGTTTTGATGGACCGTCTAAACCCAAACTCGGAAGTCGCCGACCTATCCGACTGGGACCCGGGCGCGGCTTATTCGCCTCATGGGAAGGTCTTAGCCAGTGGCCTTCAGTTCCTGGCCTCGCCTCGTTTTAATGGTTGAGCCTGAATGGCTCTTCACGTGCTCGATGAAGGCGCGCAGCTTGGGCAATACCTGACGGCTGCCTGGATGGTATAGAAAAACTCCTGGTGTTGTGACACGACCCGGGATGGGCGCAATATCGTATTCTTTCCCGAGGGCGCATTTACCCGGCGAGCCGGGCTCTCCGAATTCTATCTTGGCGCCTTCAAGGTGGCCGCGGAAGCCGGCGTGCCTGTCGTGCCCGGCATTCTCCGCGGAACGCGGTCGATGCTTCGCAGCGATCAATGGTTTCCGCGATGGACCCCGGTTAGCCTCACAATTGAGGACCCAATCATGCCATCGGGAAAGGATTTTGAGCCGGTGTTGCAATTGCGCGATGCAGCGCGTGCGGTCATTCTCGCCGGCTGCGGTGAGCCCGATCTGGGGGAACTGGTAAAACCGCCCCAGCCCCTCCGGGGCATTTTTGAGACTAGCTGAGAGGACACCGCTAGCAGATCTCAGTAACAATCGAGACCGATGCCACCGCGAACTCATTTCGGTGAACCAAATGACCACGTCTTCGGCTTCGTTCGGCCAGCCGAACCAGGCTTTGTCGCCACCCGCCCGGATGCCGATATTGCCGACAGGTGAGGCGCAGTCCGCGCCGGCGTGCCAGGTGTGGAACATGCTCCAGCCGCCCTGGCCGGGAGGGTTCTTCGAAGCCCGGCGCTGGCCGACAGTGCCCCAATCCGTCGCCACGAAATCGACCGTCATACCCATCCTCTTCAGGAGGTCGGCCGTAATTTCGCCCTGCGCTTTGGTCACCGGCTGGTCCTGTGCGACGAGACACGTCACTGGCTCGCCCTTATAGCCCCCTTCCGTAAGAAGCCTTTTCGCGGCGTCATAGTCGCGCTTGCCCTCCAGATAGATCGCTCAGTGCCCTAAGCGTTTCGGGATGCTCGGGCCCGAGCGCACGTTCGTCGGCATCGCTGTCGCATCGCGGTTCTTCGCTGTGGGTGCCTGCGTTCCCTTCATCCGAACGGGAGGGGGTAATAGTGATCTTCAAATTGAAGTGCGCCCTTATGAGTGGACAGAGTCAGGCCGCGAATTTGACCATCTGCCGGGGTCAATGCCAGTGGCACCCAGGCTGTGAATAACGCTACTCGGGGCCTTGACCCTTTTATTTATACTTCGAAGGAGAGCTTGGAGTGGTTTGGGACGGTGCGCGGGCGTATCGGATATGCGCTTGATAGCGCGCTCCTCTACGCTACGGGCGGGTTTGCTTATGGCGGCGTGAGCTACAAAGGCAATGCCGAATTTCAAAATAGTTTTTTTCCCGCCTTTGGGTTTAGCAATAGCCGTACTACTGACACTGGATATGCCGCCGGTGGCGGGGTAGAATACAAATTGTCATCCGCCTGGAGTGCCAAAGTCGAGTATCAGTACATCAATCTCGGCACGGACAAACTCACAAGCCCTGCCGTTAGCGGAGCTATCGTGTCAGTTAAGGCCGACAATGACTATCATACGGTTCGCGCTGGTCTCGATGATCTCATGATAGGCGATGCGCTTGAAATCTTAATGCGGGCGAAAGCGGAGATCCTGTTTCATGCCGGCGTAAGATCGGCATCGGAATTCTTTCAGCAATACGAGCAGCGCCGGGCCCTTGCCCACTTTCTTGAGGCTCTGGAAGCTAAACATCTACCCTCGGAAGACTCGCCCGCGGATAGCCATTGACTTAGCGAGGCAACGCAACCGGGAATAATCCCGGCTCTTAATCGTTATCGGTGTATTGCAAAAGAGTGCCCCGAAGACGAAAGCCGCTCCTTCAATCCCTTGGAGCGGTTTTTTCTTTGCCGGGCGCCGATGCAGTCGAAAAAGCTTTTCTCTGCACGCTAGGTCCACGCTAGGGACGTTGCGGGAACAATGCAGCGATGCTAGCACAATCTGCCCTTGGCCGGGGAATTCGCGGTGGTTACCTCCTAATTTGCCGTGAATGGCGGAGGCGGGCAGCCATCAACGTGCACTCGCCCGTTTCCGCTCGCGGCGGGAACTTACTGCAATCTCACCCGCGCCGCGCTACGTGTGCCAACGCGAACAAATCCGAATAGCATTGTATTTTCGGCGGCATTCGCGGCATGGGATCGACCAGGCAGCGATGGGCGGGCCGCTTCAGGCACAATCAGCGGCCAACTTCTATTCATTCAGCGGTCATCTTGAGCTGGATAGCGTTCAAGAGTGACGCTTCAACTCGTCCATCAGCCATCAACAACGAGCCAAGCGTCACACCTCGACAACAGGCCGGGACGCGCTATGAGGACTGCTTTCGACCGTGCGCCCTGAGGGCGCGAGGCTGATGGCGAGGAGCTGATGCGCGTGGTTGCTCGTTTTGACGACGCGGCTGCGGAACGGGCCGGCTTCGAAGAAATGCTCAAGCTCTGCGTCGAATGGCGGGGCGACGCGACCGGGATGCTGATGCTTGGCTGGCGCGACTCGATCCCCGACAGCGAAAAGGGACTTGATAGCCTCGCCGATCACAGCGAGGGCGAATACCGGATGGGCAGGGTTGTCCAAGCTCTGCGCGACGATCTTGCTATCGCGCTCAATCTGAGGACAACAGGGGTTGAGCGTTTACCAAGTGCGGGTGGGCGCACTGACGCCCAATCGTGTGCGCGTCACCTGCACCGGTACGCTTTATATGTGCCTCGGCCAGGAAGACGCCGCGGACCTGCGCGCTCCTTTGCGGGCGAGCGCTTCGGATGAGCTTTTGAATGCCGCCATCGACGAAGCATTGAACTTGCTTCCGTCGATGGCGACGGTTGTTGCGGCGAGCAAACCGGTGCGCCCGCGGACTACGATGAACTCGCGGCACACCTTGCGGATGGCAGGGCAACGACGCTAACAATCGCACGTTCAAGCTTTATGGAGACGTCGAGATTCCCGTTTATCAAAGGTTTAACGGGGATCAGCTCACGCAGCCCTTCCTGGCCAAAGTCGTGGCAGCCTACACGTTCTGAGCGCCGCCCTGATGAGAAAAGCTGGAAACCGCTCAGCGCCTCGCCTATAGGCCGGCCTTGCTGAAAGGCCGTATGTGAACCGGCCGGCTCGATCGGGCTGGCTAATCCCGGACTGAGACGCCCTAAAAGCTGAGCCCGGATCAGTCTTCAAGAAACCAAACGAACCGGTCGGCGGTGTTGAGGACCTCCTCGCGGAGCGCGGCCTGGACGATCGCGATAGCTCAAGGAAAAGCGAAGGTAAAGCCAGAGTGCATGCCGGATGATGACAGGCGGAAACTGGTGACGAGCATAGGAGAAAGAGGCCATCTGGTCATCCTACCAGTCCGAAAGCGCCAAGCCACCGTTCATGTGACAAAGCCATTTCGAAGCTAAGCGCCGCGGCTTGCCGTTAACATCGGAAGTCTTGACGTGAGGTCCGCCATACCCGCCTCACGTCAAGAAAAGTCAGCTGCCGATCCCGGCCTGCTCTTCCGGGGCCACGCGCTTGCTGATGACTTCGTCAATGAGTCCAAAGAGCTTTGCCTGTTCCGGTGACATGAAATGGTCCCGGTCGAGGGTGCGTTCAATGATCTCGTAGGGCTGGCCTGTGTGCTTAACGTAAATTTCATTAAGACGCCGCTTCGTCCTCAGGATGTCCTCGGCGTGCCGCTCGATATCGCTCGCCTGCCCCTGGAAACCGGCAGAGGGCTGGTGCAGCACAATCCGCGCGTTGGGCAGCGCCCGGCGCATGCCGGGTTCTCCCGCAGTAAGAAGCAGCGAGCCCATAGAGGCGGCCTGGCCAACGCACAGCGTAGACACCGGTGGCCGGACGAATTGCATTGTGTCGTACATTGCAAGTCCGGACGTCACATTGCCGCCCGGCGAGTTAATGTACATCGCGATTTCCTTCTTCGGGTTTTCCGCCTCGAGGAACAGAAGCTGAGCCGTCACCAACGAGGACATCATGTCTTCCACCACACCCGTCACAAAAATGATGCGCTCCTTCAAAAGGCGCGAAAAGATATCATAGGAGCGCTCGCCCCGGTTCGTCTGTTCGACAACAATGGGCACCAACTGGTCGGTATAGTATTCGCCCGGATCGCGCATGAGTTTCTCCCGGTTTTTCAGCTGCATCATAATAAATTATCGGTGAAGGCTAGCGAGATCGCAGTCTTTCTCGGGCGACTGGAACTCTAGGCTTACTGTCAGTCTTGCGGATGGCTCCGCGCATCCGCTAGACATAAATGGGACAATTTGAGCGAATCTGCAACTAGCTTAAAAGTCAAGCTTCCCGTCCACTCTGCTAGTGCATTCCTCTGAACAGTTCATGCGCCGCCTGGCGTTATTTTTCCGGGACCGCTTTAAAAACTTGGCTCCGCAAAAGGGGGTGGGGGTTTCAAAAGCTGGCGCGCTCGATTTGCGCTGTTTCAGGAAACGGCGTTTCCATTTTTTTCGGGGCGCTCAAAAAGTTGGCGCTTCTCCGCGCGAAACCATAGCCGGGACCATCCATTGGCTCTGCGGCTCCGGTGCCTTGTTTGCCAACAGTTTTCGCTTTGGTCCCTCTGGTCAATGATAAGCTTCTTCCTTCTCGTCACTTGGCGTTTGAGCGAGCATCAACATATATACCAGGATCGGTTGTAGCGAGCGTATGGGATCGATGACACCCGGATTTCCAAATCCATTCTACGATATGTCTGGGCGTGCAAGTCCAGGCACTGCGGTGGATGTGGCTGGCCTCAATAGTGAGCTCGCAGATAAGGGCTTTTTGGTCACCGGCACTGGCGAGCTCATCAATTGGGCGCGCACAGGCTCATTGATGTGGATGACGTTCGGGCTTGCCTGCTGTGCGATCGAAATGATGCAGGCTTCGATGCCGCGCTATGATGTCGAGCGTTTCGGCTTTGCGCCGCGCGCCAGTCCGCGCCAGTCCGACGTGATGATCGTGGCGGGAACGCTCTGCAACAAAATGGCGCCGGCGATCCGCAGGGTCTACGATCAAATGCCCGAACCGCGCTATGTGATCTCGATGGGCTCCTGCGCGAATGGTGGAGGATATTACCACTATTCCTATTCGGTGGTGCGCGGGTGCGACCGGGTAATTCCGGTGGACATCTATGTTCCAGGATGCCCGCCGAGTGCCGAAGCGCTCGTTTATGGCATCCTACTCCTTCAAAAGAAGATCCGCCGCACAGGCACAATCGAACGGTGACAGCCGGATGCGGCCTTGCCGATCCCCGCTTGGCCGTT
>JBAUNL010000129.1:0-8818 GCA_049579205.1 Rhodomicrobium sp.
GGCGTGCGGATATAATTCGAAACGGCGTTCAGTGTGAGATACACGATTTTTCGGGGATAAGGCGTGATGTTTCCGGCGGAGCCGTGCACCAGATTGCCATGAAACATGAGCATCCCGCCTGCCTTCCCTGTAGCAGCCACGATGCCGCCCTCCTCCACAAGCCGTGTCACTGTCTCATTATCGAGTGTCCAAAGCGGATAGGAGGTGGTCGCGCGATCATGGCTTGCGGGGAGGTTGCCGGCCTTGTGCGACTTCGGCACTAATAGCAACGGCCCATTGATGGGCATGACTTCATCAAGGAAAACGGCGATGTTCATGGCGCGGGGCTCTGGCATGCCGTCATCGCGTTTCCAGGTGCCATAATCCTGATGCCACTGCCACACTTCTCCGGTGAAGGCAGATTTCGCGTTGATTTTGAATTGGTGCATATAAACCGGCTCGCCAAAGATTTGCTCGACCGGACGGATCATGCGCGGATGGGCGCCGAGATTTGCGAAGGCTTCGTTATAAAGGTGCGCCGCGAAAGCCGTGCGAGGCGCGCCGCTCTTCTCGCGCCAGACCTCCGGGCGCTGCTCGCCATAAATCGCTTCAGCTTCGCGTTTTAGGAGCGCTACTTCCTCCGGCGTGTAAAGCTCGGGCAGGAGGAGCCAGCCTTCCCCGTTGAATGCTGCAATTTGTTCTGGCGTTAGGTGCATGGCCGTTTCCTCCGATTATGTTTTGTCTTTTGGAGAGTTTCTTCTGAAAACCGGACGCCGGCTTTGGGAACTCTGGTTAGGCGAGCGAGCGGTTTAATCCCCCTGCTCTTGCATCATTAGCCCGGCATTGATCGCATGCTCACGCCGCAGCTCGATGTTCAGAATTTTGGACCTTCATTCTAGCCATATAAGCCGCGCTGTAAAAGCATCACGTTTGAGTGAATATGCTGAGCCCGCCCGGGCATACGAAGACGGGCCAAACGGTGCCCTCGCGCCGGTCGCGCCACATGGCGGCATTTTTCATGAAAGAGGGTAATCCTGATCTTGAAATCAACAGACACTTTGCTAGCTTGTTCTCAATCCCAGATCAGGACCATACAAGGATAGCCCCGCGCCGTAAGGGGCATGGAGAGGATGCCGGTTTCTATAGAACTCGGCGGCCTTCAATTCAATGTCCTGGATTTTCTTCTGAGTTCGGCTTGTTCGCGGGCATGCTTGGCGAGTTTCAAATACGCCTTAGCAATCGCCAATAATTGCGTCTTGGCAATGGGATCATTCATTTCCCGAGCGTCTCCGATGGCCTTTTCAGCCATATCGAGCCACAGGCTCCCCTCGTCGTTCTCAATCATGCTCAACGCACCTCATTCCCAAGCTGTGCCCTCAAAAGACCTTGGCTGAGGCGTTGGTTCCATATATCAGAGATTTTCTTTGGTGCGGCGGGTCCAAATCGGCCGGGATTTTCTTATTGGCGCAGGCCGGGCTGCCCTGTGGGAAGCGTAAGCGCAAGGGCGGAGAATCGCGGCTAAGGACCCGAAGATTTCGAAGAGCGGGCAATGGCGGTGACGAGGCTGAAGGTTTTGCTGGGAGACTATCCCCACACGGCTGCTCTAAAGAGCGGTCTTGTCGCGTCTCCAAACCTTGCCCTCGATTTTGTCGAGGCTAAGCTCCTCAATACCGCCTTCAAGCGGGTGGTGCGGGATCTCGAATTCGACATTTCCGAACTCTCCGTAGTTACATTCCTGCAGGCTGTGGACGCGGGGAAGCCGCTTGTGCTGCTGCCGGCTGTGATGTTGAGCCGCTTCCATCATTCCTGCATCGTCTACAATTCCGAAAGGGGCGAACTTGGCCCCGAGGACCTTTCGGGACGGCGCATTGGGTGCAGGCTTTACACCTCGAACACAGCCCTCTGGGTGCGCAGCATTCTCGCCGGCGATTACGGCGCCGATCTCGATAAGCTTCATTGGGTGACATTCCAGGAACCGCATGTGGCCGAGTTTCGCGATCCGCCAAATGTGGAGCGGGCTCCGCACGGAAGCGATCTCCTAAGCCTGCTTCTCAGTGGGGACGTGGATGCCATCGTTATCGATCCAGTCCCACCTGATCCCCGCTTAAAGCCGCTCATTTCGCAGCCGGAAGCCGCTGCCAAAGAGTGGGCGCGGCGCACCCATGCGATACAGATCAACCATATGATCACGGTCCGCCGATCGCTGACTGAGAGCAATCCCGAAGCCGTCCGCGAATTTTATCGCCTTCTGGTTGAAAGCGGCGGAAAACCTTCACCAGAGGGGAAGGCATTTGAGGCACCGCCCGTGGGCCTTGCCGAGCCCAACCGCCGCAATATCGTTCTCGTCATAGAAGCCGCTTACATGCAGCGCTTGATCAGCCGCCGTTTTGAGGTCGGCGAGCTGTTCGATGACGTCACCGCGAACCTTGGCTAATAGGACCTATTCCGCAGTGGCCAACGTTTTGGCGCGGATTGGCGCCCTCGGCCGGCGCGCCTCACCGGCTTCGAGGACAAAGCGCTGGTCGAGAGAGTACCAGGGCGCCGCGAACCCCACCTCCGGCGCCGGTTCATCATGCCGGACATAATCCCCGAGCAAGGCGCGCGTCACGCCAAACTGCACATCGGTATCGATGTGTGGGTCGTCCGGCACGTAGATTTGCGAGATGAGGGTTTTGTAGCCCGGCTTATAGATCATAAAGTGCAGGTGCGCGGGCCGGTAGTTGTGACGGCGGGTTCCCCGAACAAGATCGCCCACCGGGCCGTCGATGGGAATGGGATAACCCGCCGGCTTCACGCTCGTGAAATGGAAGCGGCCATCCGTACCGGTTATGAAGCGCCCCCGCAGGTTCATGTCGGCTTGCGTTGCATCCTGGTTCTCGTACAGCCCCTCCGGCGAGGAATGCCAGACATCAACCTCCGCGCCCTCAACCGGATTTCCGCTTCGATCTTCGACGCGCACATTGACGGCAAGCTGCGGCCCCGGCGTTGGCGACCGGACCAGGTTTGCGCCGCTTTCGCACATGGGCTGATCCTCGCGCCAGAACGGACCCAGCATGCTGGCATGCGTTTCCGTCTGTCCCTTGTTGCCGTTGTTTAGAAGGCAAACCAATGAGGAAGCACCGAGCGAGCCGGCCATCAGCACCACTTCATTGTGCGATTCCGTCGTGCGCTGCCCCAAGGCTGCGATGATCTTTGCTGCCTCTTGAAACTCGTTCTCCGTCAGCCTCGCCTCGCGCAGAAAGCCGTGCAGATGCTTGACCAGCGACAACAGGATCTCCTTCAGGCGCGGATCCTTGGTACGGCTGAAAGCTTCGAGGACCGCATCTGTGACTGATTGCTGATTTTCAATGATCATTTTTCTACCTATGCTGCGATCGCAAACTATACTGCATTGCTCTTGTTGGCTTCGCAATTGGGATCGCAATCTTGCCGGAAAATGTAGAAAAGCTGGTGAAAGCGAATAAGCGTCCGCTAAATGGCGCTGAATATCTTGAGTCGCTTCGCGACGGGCGCGAAGTTTACATTTATGGCGAGCGCATCAAGGATGTCACGAAACATCCGGCGCTGCGCAATTCCGCAGTCTCGGTCGCGAAGCTCTATGATGCGCTGCACGATGCCAAGAGCAGAGCCGTCCTGACAGCCGAAACGGACACCGGCTCCGGCGGCTACACCCACCGCTTTTTCAAAGTTGCGCGCACACGCGATGACGTGATCAAGCAGCGCGACGCAATCGCCGCCTGGGCACGCATCACCTACGGGTGGATGGGGCGCAGCCCTGATTACAAGGCGGCGTTCCTCAATACGCTTGGGGCGAATGCGGAGTTTTATGGAAGGTTTGCCGAAAACGCCCGAGCTTGGCACGCTCGCGGCCAGGAGGCTGTGCTTTACGTCAATCACGCACTGGTCAATCCCCCCATCGA
Organism: Rhodomicrobium sp.; assembly: GCA_049579205.1. Lineage (GTDB taxonomy): Bacteria > Pseudomonadota > Alphaproteobacteria > Rhizobiales > Rhodomicrobiaceae > Rhodomicrobium. Next base: position 3,900 of record JBAUNL010000129.1, read on the forward strand.
CCGCAGCAAGCCCGCCGAGCAGGTGAAGGATGTGTTTGTCTCGATCCAGAAGGAGACAGACGCTGGTATCTATGTCACGGGCGCCAAGGTTGTCGCCACCAACTCGGCCCTAACCCATTATAATTTTCTGGGCCAGAACATGGGTCAGGACATCAACGACGAGAGCATGGTCGTGATGTTCATGGCGCCGATGAACACACCCGGGATCAAGCTCATCTGCCGGCCTTCCTACGAGATGGCGGCCGCAGCCACCGGCTCGCCCTGGGATTATCCCTTAACCAGCCGCTTCGACGAGAATGACGCGATCTTCATCCTCGATAATGCGTTCATCCCCTGGGAGAATGTCTTCATTCATCGCGACGTTGATCGCCTGAAAGCTTTCTATCCACGCTCAGGCTTTGTGAACGGGTTCACGATGCAGGGCTGTACGCGGCTTGCGGTGAAGCTCGATTTCATCTCAGGGCTTCTCTACAAGGCGGCGCGAGCCACGGGCGTTGAAGCATTTCGTGGTGTGCAGGCACAGATCGGCGAGGTGATTGGCTGGCGCGATCTCTTCTGGGCGCTATCCGATGCCATGGCTTGCAACCCGGACCCTTGGGTGAACGGCGCAGTGTTGCCAAACGGGCGCGCTTCGGTAGCCTATCGCTTGTTCGCGACCGAGGCTTACCCCGCCGTGCGATCGATCGTCGAAAAGGTCATCGCTTCCGGCCTCATCTATTTGCCGAGCCACTCGCGCGACTTCAAAAATCCGGATATCGACCGGTACCTTCAGCGTTATGTACGCGGCTCAAACGGCATTGATTACAAAGAGCGCATCAAGATCATGAAGCTTTTGTGGGATGCGATCGGAACGGAATTCGGTGCGCGCCACGAGCTTTATGAAATGAACTACGCCGGCAGCCATGAGCTCATTCGTATGTTCGGGCTGCAACAAGCACAGGCTTCCGGCTCGCTGAAGGAGATGGAGGCCCTTGTCGAGAAATGCATGGCCGACTACGACGAAGATGGCTGGAAGGATGCCGCGTATTACAACGAAAGCGATGTAACGGTGCTGGATACTCTGAAGTAGCGATTACGAAGAAGTAAAAGTGGTGAGGGAGGAAACAACAGTGGCTTTGAAGCGTCTGAACTTGATTTCTTTGCTGGCAATCCCCGCATGTTTCGCGATGGCCGGTGCCGCCAATGCCGATACAGCCGTGAAGATTGGCATCGTCAACAGCTTTTCGGGTTTTCTCGGAGCGCCTGGCGCGGAGATGCAGAAGGGCATGGATCTCTATGCCAAGACGCATATGAAAGACCTGCCGGCCGGCATCAACATCGAAATCGTGAAACGCGATGACGGCACGAACCCTGAGGTCGGCAAGCGCGTTGCGCAGGAGCTCATCACACGGGACAAGGTGCAAATCCTGCTTGGAGTCATGGGATCGCCCATCGCCGCGGCGATCGCGCCCCTGACCGCCGAAGCGAAAATACCGCTCGTCATCACCAATGCCGCCGGCGTTGCGATCCCACGTATCTCGCCCTATGTGGCACGCGTCTCCTTCACTCTGTGGCAACTCTCTCTGCCTCTCGGCAAATGGGCTGCAGGGAAAGGCTGGAAAAAGGGATACACCGCGGTAAGCGACTTCATTCCCGGTCACGATGCCGAAAATGCCTTCACCAAGGGCTACACGGAGGCAGGCGGCCAAATTACAGGCACCGTCCGTTTCCCCACCAACAATCCCGACTTCGCACCCTTCCTGCAGAAAGTGAAGGATGCCAAGCCTGATGTGCTTTTTATCTTTGTGCCTGGCGGAACGCAGGCCACCGCGATGATGAAGGCCGTCAAGGATCTTGGGCTCAGGGAGGCCGGCATCAACGTCGTCTCCACGCAAGATTTGGTGCCGGAAGAAGAGTTCCCGAATATGGGTGATGCGGCGGTAGGCCTTGTAACGTCAGGCAATTATTCGACCGCAGCAGTGCGACCTGCTAATGCGGAGTTCCTTGCCGCCTGGGCAAAGGAATATGGTGCCAATTCCTCGCCGGACTTTTTCTCGGTCGGCGGCTGGGACGGCATGGCCGCGGTCTTCGACGTCATCAAGAAGACGAAGGGAACCTTCACTAGCGATCAGGCCATGGCCATCCTGAAGGGTTGGCAGGACCCCAACAGCCCGCGTGGTCCGATCTCTATCGATCCTAACACTCGGGATATCGTCCAGAACATCTATATGCGCCGCACCGAGATGAAGGACGGCAAGCTCGCGAATATCGAGTTTGAGACCTTCCCGAACGTCAAAGATCCCTGGAAGGAGCTTAATCCGCCGAAATAGCGTTCGCAAGCGGATGCAAACTCTTATGTCCACGGGTCTCTGGCGGCAGGGGCTCCAGACCTCCTCATCCTGTCCTTCTCCCGCGAGGGGAGAAGGGACGCCTTCGCAACCGTCGCGGCTTGCTCCCTCTCCCCTGGTGGGAGAAGGCTGGGGTGAGGGGGACTTCCTCGTGCGGAGATACCTGGACAAACTTCGGGGGCGTCCTAGGCCATGAGTGGGATCGAGTCGGCCGTTGTCAGCGTGGCCTTCCATGGGCTAACGCTGGCAATGGTGCTCTATCTTATCTCGGTCGGGCTTTCGGTGACGATGGGCTTGATGGGATTCGTCAACCTCGCCCATGGTGCATTCGCCATGGCCGGCGGCTACGTTATGACAACGCTGATGAACCGCTGGGGCGTGCCATTTCCCTTCGCCGTTCTCGGGGCTGTCCTGGTTGTCGCGGCCGTTAGCCTGATATTGGAGCGGCTTCTCTACCGCCGGTTCTATGGGGGCAGCGATCTCGATCAGGTTCTGCTAACCATGGGACTGATCTTCGCCTCTGTTGGGGCAGCGACCTATATCTGGGGTCCGCTTGCACAGCCGATGCAGCCGCCTACAGCGTTGAGCGGCCAGATAGACATCCTTGGGCATCCACTGCCCGCCTATAGATCGTTCCTCATTGTTTGCGGCGCTATCGTTGTGACCGTGCTGTGGCTTGCCCTTGAGCGGACGCGCTTTGGCGCGCAGCTCCGCGCCGCTGTCGATAATCTCACGATGGCGCAGACCCTCGGCATCAATACGTCCCGGCTATTCGCAACCGCTTTTGCTCTTGGCAGCGGGCTTGCGGCGCTGGGCGGCGGCCTTGGCGCCGAACTCCTTGCAATTGCACCCGGTTACGCCCTCGACAATCTCGTCTACTTTCTGATCGTTGTTGCAGTAGGCGGTCTCGGCAGCATACGCGGACCGTTTTTTGCCGCGCTGCTTGTCGGCGTGTCCGATACGGGCCTCAAATATTTCGCGCCCGAGCTCGGCGCCTTCTTCATCTATGCGCTGACGATGGCGATCCTTCTTCGCTATCCGCGCGGCATCTTTGGCCGCGCATGACAACGCCATTGCCCCTCAACGCTGCGACCACCGCCAAAGCGCCCTTGGATAAGCTCGCGCGGCGGCATCGCATTTACGCCTTCGAGCTGGTGCCATGGCTGATCGCCGTTGGCTCCTATTTCGCCTTCCCGGATTATCTGGCGCTGCTGGCGCAGATCTTCGCAACGATCATATTCGCGCTCTCAGTCGACCTTGTTCTCGGATATGCCGGCATCGTGACGCTTGGGCATGCGGCCTTCTACGGCACAGGTGCCTATACAGCGGGCCTGCTGGCGGCTAACGGCTGGGGAGAGCCGCTGTCGGGACTGGTCGCGGCTGCGATCGCGGCGGCGACCATTGGCTTCATCTCCGGAGCAGTCATCCTTCGGACCTCCGGCCTCACGCTCCTTATGCAGACGCTCGTTGTGGCTGCCATGCTGTATGAAATCGCCAATAAGGCCTATCGCTATACGGGCGGCGCAGATGGTCTCGGTGGCATGGACGTATGGCCGGTCTTCGGGCTTTTCCGTTTCGACCTGTTTGGCAAGACCGCCTTCATCTACTGCCTCGCCATCCTGTTTCTTTGCTGGCTCTTCATGCGCATGGTGGTGCATTCAGCCTTCGGCCGGTCGCTGACAGGCATTCGCGAGAATATGCTTCGGATGCACGCGGTTGGGGCGCCGGTCCGCCAGCGGAAGCTCCTGGCCTACACACTGTCCGCCGGATTGGCCGGAATTTCTGGAGCTCTCATTGCGCAAACGACGCAATTCGTGGGTCTCGGCGTGCTTAGCCTCGAGCGCTCCGGCAGCATCCTCATAATGCTGATCATCGGCGGGGTGGGGAAACTTTACGGCGCCTTCATCGGTGTCCCGATCTACATGATCGCCCAGGACCGTTTCGCGACCATCGATCCTGTCTATTGGTACTTCTGGATCGGACTACTTATGGTCCTTCTGGTTCTGTTCGCACGTGGCGGCGTGCTTGGTGTCCTCGGGCGCTGGCAGGAAAGGCGCAGCAGCCAGAAATGAACGCGCTCGAAACCACAAAACTCCGCAAAAGCTTTGGCGCGCTCGCCGTAGCTGACGCCATCGATTTTCAAATGGCGGAAGGCGCGCGGCACGCTTTAATCGGCCCTAACGGCGCCGGCAAAACCAGTTTTGTCAACCTTGTCACCGGCGTTCTCCGGCCAAGCTCGGGCGCAATCATGCTGAAGGGAGAGGATGTAACAAGCCTCACCCAAGCCCAGCGGGTGAAACGCGGCCTCGCGCGCACGTTCCAGATCAATCAGCTCTTCCCGCGCCTGAGCGTGATCGAAAACGTCGCCCTCGCAATCGCTGAACGGGAAGGTGTCGCCGGCAATTTCATTCGCCCTGCTGGCAGCGATCGCGCCGCGCTCGATGAGGCCTATGCGCTGGTTGAGCAGCTAGGCCTCGGATCCAAGGCCATGAAGCGGATCACGGAGCTGGCCTACGGCCAACAGCGCATGACCGAAATCATGGTGGCGTTGAGCCTGAAGCCGAAGGTGTTGCTGCTGGACGAACCCGCCGC
>JBAUNL010000130.1:0-3564 GCA_049579205.1 Rhodomicrobium sp.
TACGGCGCGGTGGTCGCGGAAGAGATGAGTGCCCTCTGGTGAGTCATTTACCGTGCCAGAGTCAAACCGCGAATACTGCACACATTTCGGGCTTTACCAAGCGCCACTTCAAGTTGATAGTCTTGAAAAGGCGCCCGGGGGAATGCATAAGTCGACAGGGGGTATTTCTGAATGACCGGACAAGAGAAGGTGCTTCGCGAAGAGACGGTCGCACCGGCAGGGCATTTTGCCGCGGAAATCCGAAAGGGCCAGGTGCTGCGCATCATTGACCTGGAAGGTCAGCAAGTCGCCGATCTCGTCACAATCAATGCCGGCAATCTCGCCGAAAAGCTTTCTGCGATGAATACGATCAGTCTCAACAGGCAAGTCTTTCCGCGTGTCGGCTATGTTCTCTATTCTGATGAAGCCCGGGGCATGATGACGATCATCGCTGACAGCTGCGGCGTCCATGACATGCTAGCTGGCGCATGTTCGAGCTTCACCAACGAGAAGCGCTACGGCGTCAGGGAGACGAAGAACTGCCGCGACAATCTTGCCGCCGCACTCGAACCTTGGGGGATCGCCTGGAAGGACGTCCCCTTCAACATGAACGTGTTCATGAACTGCCCGATTGGCAGCGATGGCAACTGGTCAATTCAGGCGCCCAAAAGCAAGGCAGGCGACTATATCGACTTTCGCGCCGAAATGGACGTGATTGCCGCTTTCTCGAACTGCCCGCAAATCCACAATGCCTGCAACGCCTTCCACCTGAAGCCTTTGAAAGCCGTTATATACGAATACAGCCCCTACTGATCACCACCGCGGGCACGTGATTTGCAAGCCCGTTCCCGCTCAAGCACCGCGGAGACTTTTCATGGCACTGCACCGACGCTCCTTCCTCAAATTGGCCGGCGCCGCCGGTGCATTCGGCGTCGCCGCGCCCGCGATTGTTCGAGCGGCAGGAACTCCAATAAAACTCACGCTGCCCTGGCTGCCGCTCGGCACTTACAGTTTCACCTTCGTAGCCAAGAAGCTCGGATATTGGGAAAAACGCGGTCTCGACGTGACCATTGATCGCGGCTTCGGCTCGAGCAAGGTCTGCGTTCCCGTAGATCAGGGTCAGTACGATTTTGGCCTGATCGACATGGCGGTCCTGGCGGGCTGTGCGGGCCGGGGTCTCGACCTTGTGGCGATCGCTGGTGTCTGGCCGCGCTCACCTATCGGCATCTTCTCCCTCAAGGAACTCAACATCACCAAGCCAAAGGACCTCGAGGGACAGTCGATTGGGTTCGATGTCGGGGGCGGCGAGTTCCAGCTTTGGCCGGCCTTTGTGAAGGCGTCAGGCATCGATGGGAGCAAAGTGAAGATCATCAGCATGGATGCTGCAGGCCTGATGCGTGCGGCCGCGGAAAAGCAGATCAAGGTGATCGGCAATTTCTACGGCAGCATTGCGCCGACCTTTTTTGCCAATCACATCGACATCAACGCCATGTTTTACGAGGACTACGGCGTCAAGATGTGCAGTGTCGTCGCCGCCTGCAAACGAGCAACGATCGAGAAGCGGCCAGAAGTCTGCAAAGCGTTCGTGGAAGGCATGCTTGAGGGGCTCAAATTCGCCTATCTCAACCCAGAAAAGGCCATCGAGCTGCACATAGAGAGTCTGAAGGAATTCCAGGGCAGTACTGTCGCCACGCGCGACGTGCTGTTCTACGGCCAGGAGATCGGCACCTCGCTTGGCTTCGTTCCCGCGTTCAAGGAGCGCGGTCTCGGTTACATCGATCCGGGACTCGCCGAAGTCACCCGAAAGTCGGTTGAAACCTATATGGGGATCGAGAATATCCCGCCGGTGGATAAGCTCTATACCAATCAGTTCGTGGGGCAGGTGCAATTGACACCGGCAGAATGGACAACGGTAGAGCAACGTGTGCCAAAAGAACTGCCCCCGTTGCGAGGATAATCGCCCATGCTGTCATTCTGAGCCAAGAAAATCGCGAAAGCCCTCAGTTGAAAATCACCGTGTCTTGCGGCGCCTCTTGCCTCGTGGTCGTGGTTTCAGGCCGGTGGTCTGACGACGCAGACTACTTCGGACGTTCGAGATGAATCCGGTCAAAATCGCTGTACCGGATATGATTTCGAATTCATATTTTCCCGTGCTTGCGGCCTGCGAGTTGGGGCTGCTGCGTGCGCAAGGATTAGACGCATCGCTGGTGCTGATGTCGCCCGCGGATAAGGCCTATCAAGCTCTCAAGGATGGCGAAGTCGATTTTGTCGCGGCGGAAGCGCATTCGGCTCTGGCCGTATTTCCGCGCTGGGTGGGTATAAGATTCATCTGCGCCCAGTCTCAAGGGATGTACTGGTTTCTGGTCATGCGCTCCAGTCTTGGCGCCAAGCGCGGCGATCTGCTGTGTGTCCGCGGCCGGCGCATCGGCGCATCGCCCTGGGTGGACCTTGGATTGAAGCGGCTGCTGCTTGCTGCCGGACTGGATCCCGAACGTGAAGGCATCACCATTGCCCCGATACCAGGAGGGCTCGATCTCAAGGTCAACACTGGAGTAACGGCGGCTAAAGCCCTGGAGAGCGGCGTGATTGACGGGTTTTGGGCAAATGGCATGGGCGCGGAAATAGCCGTACGCCGCGGCGCCGGCACCATTGTGCTCGACACACGGAGAGGCGACGGCCCGAGGGGTGCCTTCGACTACACCCTGCCGGTTATCGCGGCCACAGACCGCCTGATCCAAGACGCCCCCGACACGGTGGCCGCAATGATTCGCGCTATCGTTGCTAGCCATGAGGCGCTACGCAAGGATGTGGCACTAGCAGGCAATGTTGGCCGCAAACTCTTTCCGGCATTGGAGGCGGGACTGATTACGGAACTCGTCGCGCGCGATCTGCCGTTTTACGATGCGTCGCTGTCCGAGCGTTCGGTTGCCTCGCTTAATGGCTTCGCGCGCGAGGTTGGGCTGCTCGATTGCGAGCCATCTTACGAAGATGTTGTCGCGGTAAAGTTCCAATGTTTGTGGGCGCCGGCAAGCTGATTTCGGAGCCTCGATTTGAGTGACGATCGGTTGCATCGCAGCCTTGGTAGGCTCAGGAATGGAGATTTGGCAGTCAAGCTAAAGTCTTCCAATGATCAGCCCAACCGGCGCGTCCGCGATTTGTTTTGCACTTCACTGGTCCTGAGATAATAGGCTCCTCAGAGCTTATAAGCTGGTTCCTCGCGATCCATCTTGCGCAAGATGGCCTGAAATCCAACGTCTCCGAAGCTCCGGTCGCCCACGCCCTGCGCAGTCGCGACAGTGCGAGCGATGATATCCGGCGCGGGTGTTGCAAGCTCCGCTCCGCCGGCCTGGGCCATGATCTGAATCTCGCAAGTACGCTCGAGATAATGCATGAGCGTAAACGCTTCAGCGATGCTGCGGCCGCGCGAAAGGGTGCCGTGATTGCGCAAGAACATCATAGGCTTGTCCCCCAGATCGGCAATGAACTGCTTCTGTTCTTGAGGGCGCAACCCCGGCCCGTCGTAATCGTGATAGCCGATTTTTCCGCTATAGGTGACTGCGAACTGATTGACAGGTAAGAGCCCAG
>JBAUNL010000131.1:0-2461 GCA_049579205.1 Rhodomicrobium sp.
GACGATCGAGGATCTCGAAAGGGTTGTCAGCCAGCGCTGCGTCGCCCTGATCGAGCAGCGCGATGCGATCCGGGCTAGCACGCTCTTCCATTGGTGGCCAAAGCCAAACGAGGCGAACTAATCAACAGGATACGGTATAAGGGAAAAGCCGCTAAACCTCCTCAGGCACTTTCAGCTTCTGGCGCAACAGCGCATTAACCGCATCAGGGTTCGCCTTGCCCGCGGTAGCGCGCATCACCTGTCCCACAAACCACCCGAGTGTCTTGGGCTTCGTCTGGACCTGCTCCACCTGCTTCGGGTTCTGCGCAATGATCTCATCCACGACCTTCTCGATCGCACCTGTATCGGTGACCTGCTTCAGGCCGCGCTCTTCCACGATTTTCGCGGGCGCTTGCCCTGTCTCAAGCATGATCTCGAAAACCTGTTTCGCGATGCGGCCTGAGATCACATTCGAAGAGATGAGGCCGATCAGCTCGCCAAGATGAGCCGCCGATACCGGGCTGTTGGAAATATCCTTGCCGGTTTTGTTGAGCGCGGCGAAAAGATCCCCCATGACCCAGTTTGCGGCGAGCTTCGCATCGCGGCCCTTTGCGACGGCCTCGAAGAAGTCCGCCGAGGCGCGATCGGCGATCAGCACCCCCGCGTCATAGGCAGAGAGCGCATAGTCTTTCACAAACCGCGCGCGCTTTTCGTCCGGAAGTTCCGGCAAGCCTTTCCTCAGCTTTTCGACGAAGGCGTGCGAGAACTCCAGTGGCAGAAGATCGGGATCGGGAAAATAGCGGTAATCATGCGCCTCTTCTTTGGTGCGCATCGAGCGTGTTTCGCCGGTCCTGGCATCGAATAGCCGGGTTTCCTGCTTGATCACGCCTCCTTCTTCCAGAATGCCGATCTGCCGGCGGGCCTCGTAGTCGATCGCCTGCCCGATGAAGCGGATTGAATTGACGTTCTTGATTTCGCAGCGGGTTCCCAGTTCTTCGCCCGGACGGCGAACGGAGACATTGACGTCGGCTCGAAGCGATCCCTGCTCCATGTTGCCATCGCATGTGCCGAGATAGCGCATGATCGTCCGGAGCTTGGTGATGTAAGCCTTGGCCTCTTCCGCGGATCGCATATCCGGCTTCGAGACGATTTCCATCAGGCCGACCCCGGAGCGGTTCAGGTCGACGTAGGAATATTCGGGGTCCTGGTCGTGAAGACTCTTGCCGGCGTCCTGCTCCAAGTGCAGGCGCTCAATGCCGACCTCGATGGAATAGTCCTTGAGATCGACGATAACCACGCCCTCTCCCACGATGGGATTTTTGTACTGAGAAATCTGATAGCCCTGCGGCAGGTCGGGATAGAAGTAGTTCTTACGGTCAAACACGGACCTATGGTGGATTTTTGCCTTAAGGCCCAGGCCAGTCCGAACCGCTTGCGCCACGCACTCTTCATTGATCACCGGCAGCATTCCGGGCATGGCCGCATCGACAAGGCTGACATGCGAATTAGGCTCGCCGCCAAATGCTGCCGAAGCCCCAGAAAAGAGCTTCGAATTGGAGAGCACCTGCGCGTGAACTTCCATGCCCACAATGATTTCCCAAGGGCCGGTGTCGCCCTTGACAAGATTTTCTTGCCTAATCTCCGCCATGCACTTTTCCGCTTTTCTACCCAGACGCGCGTTGTTCTCAGCGCAGCTAGAGCCGCGGGGGATACCGCAGCCCAATGGTTATGGTTTGTGGCCCTTTCAATGTGAAATGCGCCTGCTGGAATGTTACCTTGTTTGCCAAGGGCCTCACTTCGTCCGGCAGTAACTGGCTATAGCCGACCGCTTCAAGTGGACGCTTCAGCATGCCTGTGTCTAGGAGCTTGTTGTTGTTCTCATCATGGAACACGAAAACAGCATAATCCCCGGCCGGGACCGACTTGAACGTGTAGGAGATGGTGAGGTCCTGAAGGCTTGAAACTATCCTGCGGCAAGTGGCCATTTGCGGGAAATTACAAGGCAGATCATTGGCACCCTCGTCTCTGTGCTGAACCTTGCTGGGATCGGGAAACCTCCCCTGTTCCGCCACCGCCCAAAGCCACAGCACAACCTGGCCCTTATAGTTCCTGAGCCCGCTGACCTCTACCTTCAGGTCTGCTCCTTCGGGCCATGCTTGCGTGCCGGCACCCGCAAAAGCAAGGAAGCTTGCGATGCATAGAGCAAAAAGCCTTAAGTGTTTCATTTGAGTGGTTTCGTTTGCTCGAAGCGCTTTGCGAGCTGCTCTTCCTCATATTGAATAAACCAACCAATCATCTGACGCCATAGAGCCGCCGCGAGACCGGGCGGCAAGCCGCGTTCCTTGGCACGCGCCTCCACCTTGTCGATTACTTGCCGGATGCGCCATGGCACAGTTGCCTCGGATGGGTCGCTCTTCAGCTGCCAGGCACGGTCCACATAGGTGAAACGCTCGGCGACGAAGTCAAGGAGTGCGTCGTCAAT
>JBAUNL010000132.1:0-3603 GCA_049579205.1 Rhodomicrobium sp.
CCTCGACACCATGAGCTTCTACTCGATGGATGGAGCAATCGCCATTGTGGAAGTTCTGAAGCGGCTAGGACCCGACGTGACGCGCGAACGCTTCATGGCCGGGTTGGACAAGCTCAGACACTTCGAGGGCGGAGTACAGCCCGGTGGGATCACGTTTACCCCGACGGATCATCGTGGCATGAAAGCAATTAAATTGATTGGACTCGTGAAGCAAAGGGAAGTGGTCTTTGAGACCTATCCGGCGTTGCGGCACTAGTCCACAGCGCGAGTTGCGGTTGCTTTAGGTGAACCTTTCACGGGCCTTGGTTGGACAGTCTGCGATGTGGGTTGGACCTTCGTGTTCGGGCGGCTAACCCCACCCTCGATGCGACCTCTTGCACGCACCGTAACTTTGTACGCCAGACTAAGAAGCGCTCTGAAAACGAAGCCGCCCGTCGCAAAACCGGATAGGCGGTTGCGAGCTGTGCCAAGCGAAGGGGGGAACATTTTGAATATCTAGGTTTTTTGCGTTTTGCAAACTGTGAGTGCGGCCGCCCGGGCAGCAAAACCCGGGCGGCATTTTGCAATCCAGTGTCTAGAGAGCAAAGACCATGGCCAGGGAACCCTCACCATCACGCGCCCATCCCGCCCGCGCCCATCATATTAAAGCTGCCGAGCATCACGAGCAGGCGGCGAAGCATCACAAGGAAGCGGCTGGACACTATGCCTCTGGCCATCATGAAACGGCGGCGTACCACGCCCACAGCGCGCATGCTCATGTGCTGCAAGCGACGCACCACGCAGGCGAAGCTGCAAAGGCTCATGTGTCTCATGGGCAGAAAAAGGGGGTTGATAGCGCAAAAAGCGCCAAGTCCTAAGACCCCTTTACGCAAGCAAGTGAGCGGAACGGCCGCCAAACCGCAACGGCGATCGCGAGCAACGCACTAAAGCAGTGCGAGCTGCACGCAGGCGAAAACCGGAAAATCGCCTTTCTGGGCAGAAGCGATTTTCCGGCTGCATGTTTTGGCTAGTCAAGTGACAACGCCAGCTCTTTGGGGATTATTCCTCTGGGTCATGGCTAGGGGTCTCATCTCTCCCTAGAATGTGCGTGCGCCTCGCCGGCGAGGCCCGCCCTTGAAGCCGCGTTTGTCGCCGCTTACCGGGCAGCCATGTCGATCGCTGCCGTTCTTGCCGGACTCGGCGCCCTGACAGGCGCACTATTTGTCAAGGCAAGAGCCTAAGCCTTTTCAGCAATAACCCTGCGGCGGCTTCGCGGCATAAAGGCAACGTCGCAGGACCGGCATTATCCGGCGGATTGGCGTCGATGCTTATGCCGGCCCCTTGATCGCGTTAAAAGCAACGGCAGTCCACAAGAAAACCTAAAACGATGCCGTTCCTGACGCAAAGACCCGGTGTTGCGATGTAGGTTGCTTCCAATTTCAGGCAAGTGCGCTTCGCTGGTCGGCAAGAGTCACCATAAGCGTCATGGGCGCGTGGTTCCCGACAGCGCCACGATTTCGAGAGGGTTCGAAGCCGTCAACGAGCCGGAAAGCCTATCTTCTGGATTTCATCCGGCAGATCCTAACCAGCTCATTCCCTCTACGAGGTCTTCCGAACCATTCTCTGACACCCTTCGCTTGTGACGCGCCGCTAGTTCCTCATTCTTCAAATTGGCAAAATAAGTACGCGCCATCTGCGCGGCCGGCCCTCGCCTTGCCGAAGGCAATGAGGCTGTCGGCATCCTTGCCCGCTTCGCTCGCCTGTCGGAGCTCTTCGGTGCGCAATTGAACATGGGCGGCGCCATGGCGACATTGACGGCCTGACGCCACTCCGATCACATGACGTCGCGCATGGCGGGTCGGTTAGGCTTGAAGCCGCTACCCTACTATTTTCGAACCGCTCTCGGCACATCTCGAACCCGGTGGTTTAAATCATCGTGATAACTCGCAAGCGCTCCGTCTTGCGCCAGTTCCCCCAGCGCATGCGTGGCCTCTTCTTCATGCGAGGCAGAAATCTGATTGATAAGACCATGGACAAATTCCGACCCATCCCAGGCATTTTGGTTCCCCGTGCCGACACCCGAGGGCCGGCGGCAATCCTCGAAATGTCGCCCCGCAACTCGCACCAGTGCTTTCAGCTGCCCCAAGCTTAATGCCGGTGCGCCCTTCACCATTCGGCCGTGATCAAATCCGGCCAGATCGCGAAGGTCCCACAGAAGTTCGGGATTAGCCCCCACGCACCTAGCCACCGCCGAGTCAAACTCCTCCGGCGCCATAAGATAACTTGCAACGACCCAAAGATTCGTAGCGGTCCGGTTCCACCGGCGTACCGCCATCCCTTACCTGTCTGGCCAGGTTCAGAATGCGATCGCGTTGCAAGGTCTCATCGCAAGACGCGGGCCATTCCAGGCAGTGCCAGGCTATGGCCACGATGATGGCTATCTCACAGCGTCCGAGATCTTGGAGCTGAAACTCGATGCGGATTGGGTAATTCTTTCGGCCCGCAACACGGCGGCAGGCGGTGCGCAAAGTGCCGAAGCGCTGTCGTGACTTGCCTAATTGAGCGCACTAAAGCCGCAGCACGCGTTCTGCATTGCCGCAACAGACTTTGGCGCGCAGGCAGCGCCGTTTTTCATGTTGCCTTGTCCAACAGTGTCTCGATCCGCTTGAGCCTGTCTATATTGGCTTGATGATGACACTCCCATTCTGCGCCAATGGCATGTATCTGAGTGCTAAGTGCGCGTAGGTCGTCACGGGCCATTTGATGCCCGCGGGCTACTTGCTGCTGGACATCCTTAATCAGAGCAATAGCCTGTTGAGCTTCTTCCTTAGTCATAGTTCCTCCGCTTGTGCAGTAGGGGGCTAGATGTCACTAACAATGTATCGAAAGTGATGGCCCCAAGGGGGCCATTCTTGATCATAGCCAGGCTTACGCTTTGAGCTATATCGATAGTTATCCCTTAGCGCGCGATAGCGGCTGCCGCCATGGCACGGGATGGTGATGACCGGCTTAAGTCGCTGACCTTGCTTGCGGCGCAGACCGATTTTAGCCAGCCGGGAGAGCTTGAGCTCTTCGTCGATGAGAGCCAACTCGCCTTTCTCGAAGATATGATCGAGGAAGTGGGATATCTCAAGGCAGAGCAAATGGCTGCCACCTTTCAGCTCCTGCGCTCGAATGACCTTATCTGGTCCCGCCTGCTTCACGCGTATCTCATGGGCGAGCGCGAGCTCGGCATCGACCTCATGGCCTGGAATGCAGATACCACGCGTATGCCGGCACGAATGCACTCCGAGTACCTACGCAAGATTTTCTTCGAAAATCAGTTCGCGGAGGGCCGTTTTTTTGTGGAAGGCCGTTCGGTTGCCCTTCGCGACCTAACCGTCCCGATCTTTGCAGTAGGAACAGAAACGGATCACGTGGCACCCTGGCGTTCGGTCTATCAAATCACCGTTCTCTGCGATACGGACGTCACCTTTCTTCTGACGAGCGGCGGCCATAACGCCGGCATTGTTTCCGAACCCGGAAAAACGCGCACTTATCGCATCGCGACGTCACAGCGCGGCAAACCCTATATCGATCCAGACAGCTGGTTTCAGCAAACCACGTCCCAACAGGGCTCATGGT
>JBAUNL010000133.1:0-3345 GCA_049579205.1 Rhodomicrobium sp.
CAATCAATCGAACCCGCAGATCCTTCGAATAAGCCATCGCTGCCCCCGTCTTGAACAAGGGCAGACTCAACTGCTTCGCCCTCTTTGTGAATCCCTTCCGATTCAATTAATTCGGGAACCGCTCTAATTGGATCAGATCCCGCCGTCGATCCCAACATCCATGAAGCGGTGCGGGTTGTCCCCGTGTCGCCGAAGATGAATTCGCCGCGGTACAATGCACCGGATTGCATTGAGGCGCTCATAGCGGTGAATTCATAAATTGGGAGGTGAACTGCCGGAGCTACCTCTGAATCGGCTACGCGAACGCTCCTTATCGAGAGCACACGACGTGCGCCACAAGCTCCTGCGCCCGGCGCGTAATTTCCGGTGTGGACAAGGGCTGGCTTGAGGTGTTTTGCCCGTCAGGCTCGCCGGAATGCGGGATTCGTTGGGCATCGAGGAAAAGAAGTGCGACTGAGGCCTTTATTGCGAAATTGACGTTCTGCGCTATGTCGCCCGTGATTGACGCATATCTGAGCACATTCAGCTTCGAGACGACAACGCCAACCACATTACCTTGCCGGTCGAAGATTGGACCGCCACTATTGCCGG
Source organism: Rhodomicrobium sp. (assembly GCA_049579205.1). GTDB lineage: Bacteria > Pseudomonadota > Alphaproteobacteria > Rhizobiales > Rhodomicrobiaceae > Rhodomicrobium. The sequence goes on from JBAUNL010000133.1 coordinate 592, forward strand.
GTTGAACTGGAGCGGAAATCTGCAGGAAGCGGCTGTCATCCTGCAGGCCCGCAAGAGCAGTAACATTGCCGGTGACGACATTGCCCCCCGAGGAAAGAATCCCTGCGAGCGGAAATCCATAGGCGATGATGTCTTCACCCTGTTGAACGGAGATTCGCCAGGTAATCCCGCCCGCAAGACGCATGCCGGTGGCAATCAAGGCAAGGTCGTTCTTGGTATCGCGAGCTAGAAGCCACGCCGCCATGCCGTTCACATGAATTTCACGGCAGCCATCCACGACGTGCGCGTTGGTCAACGCCTCGCCGGTAGGGGCGACAAAAAAGGCGGTCCCTGAGGCGACGGGTTCCGCAGCTTTTGGCACTGGGATATGCGGCGCTGCCGCTTTTATAGGCTTGGGCTGCCACTGTGCTGCCTGCCTTTGTGCCTCAGCTATCTGTGCGGGACTCACCAGCCGGGCTACCGTGTCTCTAATCCGGCGGGCAGACATGTTACCGCGCGCGGCCGCGAGACTCGACCAAAAATAGGACCGGCTATAGTTCTGCGGCACGCCCTGGCCGAGATAGTACATTACCCCGAGGCTATAGAGAGAGAATACATCGCCCTGTTCGGCGGCAAGCCGGTACCATTTTGCTGCTTCGCCATGATCTTTGCGAACCCCGAAACCCCTGTAATACATCATGCCAAGATTGAGCTGGGCGGCTGCGCTGCCATGTTCGGCGGCGGCGCGAAGCCATTTTTCAGCCTGGGCATAATCCTTTGTAACGCCGAGGCCCTGCTTATGCATTATTCCCAGATCAAACTCCGCAACGGCACTGCCTTGGCTTGCAGCTAGGAGGAACCACTTTTGTGCTTCAAGGTAGCTTTGCGGCACCCCAAGGCCATTGCTATACATAAATCCGAGATCCGCCTGAGCGGCAGAATAGCCCTGCCTTGCTGCGAGGCGGTACCATTTCAGGGCTTCACCATAATTGACATCAACGCCCTGGCCTTGCTTGTACATGTCCCCAAGCGTCACTTGGGCCTCAACGTTCCCCTCATTTGCAGCGCTTCTGTACAGCGGAAGAGCCCTCTCGAAATCTTTCCGGCGATAGGCAGCGTCCGCATCCTCAAGCGGGCCTGCCATACCTTCTACCACCCAAGCAGCTGCAACAATAGCGGCGGCAAGGATGGTGGCAGGTGCCAGGGCTGGATAGCGCAAAAACAAGCCTGTAAAGGTTCGAAATCTGAAATGAAGGTGCATGACATCCTCAGGATCGCATGCTTTAAGCACAAGTTCGGTATCGGGGATTTTATCACTTCCCGCGCCCGCGGCGAAGGTTTAGCAGGCGTTCTTTTCGAGCCTCGTTAAGAGCTATCGGCGGTTATCGGCAAATGCGTTGGTAGAGCATTGAAGGGCTATTTTCAAAGGGGGCAAAACAGGGCGGCCGTAATTCTAACTGATGAATGAGGTGCCCGGCAAACTCATCTCAAAAGTCATGGCAGTCTGCAGTTAGATAGGCAAATTTGCCGCTCGTCTCCGGCTGGTGTTAGAGCTGAAAACGGAGTTGGGGGACTCAATGGCCGACATACTCGCATGCCCTAAACGCGGACAGAAAAACAGGGTCCCCAATCGGCCTGGAACCGCGAAGTGCGCTCGCTGCAAAGAAGTAATCGCGGTCAATCCGCCGCGTTCACGGCTGAAAGCTCTGCGCTGGCCGCTTCAAGCATTGGCTATAGCCGGAGCGCTTGTTTGGGCCATCACATTCGAACTGAATAGGCCCGAAAGCCCTCGCGCTACCTCGCTACCGCCTGTTATGGCGCCTCCTGTCCATCAGTCTCCAGAACCCAAGTCCAAACCGGCCCTAACGCCTGTGGAGGCGAAAACAGGATACTACAAAATCCCGATTGGCCCACGGCTCGCGCCTCTCACGATCCGAACCAAGGGCCCGTACAACTTTTTTGTGAGGCTATATGATAAAGCAGACAATATTGTCGCCGAAATTTATGTCAGGGGCAGTGACACGTTTTCCGACAAGATGAGCCTTGGCAGTTACACATTGCGCTATGCTTCTGGTACGGCTTGGTATGGCCGGGCCGCGCGTTTTGGGGAAGATACAGTCTACAGCAAAGCACTTGAGTCTTTCGATTTCCAGAAAACGGACGACGGCTACGTGGGCTACACGATTGACCTTTATCGCCAACCCCATGGGAATTTAGCGACTGCCTTCATCTCTGAGGACGAGTTCGGGGACTAGGCATTTGTCTCTTCCGCTAACTTTTGCGGGCCTGTGTAATGCTGGGGACCGGAGAAGCTTCCTACCTGCACCATCCTGACTACACAGCCATGCGGTGGCATCCGCGACCATCACAATCGCATGCGTTGATGCTGGCGAAGGATGGATTCAAGGCGTGGCCGTCAGGCGCAGATCCTTCCGTTGATCCTGGAATTGATAAAGCGGTGCGGGTTGTCCCCGTGTCGCCAAAGATGAATTCGCCGGTATAATGCGCCGGATTGCATCGAACCCATAGCTGCCTAAGAGCACGAATTTGCGATGCCGGGAAGATTGGAGAAATGGCTCATTGCTTATTCGGTTCTTGCAGCAGGGTTGGCTGCGTATGGCGCACTTAAACTTACGACATACATCGAACTAGGTGTTTAGTCCCAGCATGTGGTGAATGGGGTCGAGCCTGAACTGATCCGGGTTTTCTGTCCAGCATTTGCAGATGCATTCGTGAGGCGTCAGCCCTCGAAGGGTTTTCAGCCGCTTCGCGAAA
>JBAUNL010000134.1:0-8373 GCA_049579205.1 Rhodomicrobium sp.
CAAAGAGCGTTCGGTCGAAAGCCTTTGGCACCGGATCGGCAAACTCTTGGATGGCTTCGCGCCCGTGGAGTGCTTAAACTTCTTTCGTCACGCCGGATATGCGTAAACTAAAACGGGAACCGCTCTAGGCACACGCTCTACCTTCACGGTATAAAGCCGCCCCCTTTGCAAGGGTCATGGCAGCCCGGCCTTTCTGTTAGCACGACCCTCGGGAGAATTTAAATGCGGGCAAGGATCGCGCTCATAAGCGTTTCTTCATGACCTTGTGCGAACTCGATTGTTATCGGAAGGGGCAGGGCTAAGCGGTAAAGCTCTCCGCGTGCACCAGAAAGTCCTTTCAGGCGAACATGATCCTTCTCCGTGGTTATGAGCCCGGCATTCAGGGCCTGAGCTTCCGCGATCAGCGCTTTTGCATCGTCATCGGAGAAGGGGTGGTGATCGCGGAAGCTTCTCGTGTTTGAAACTCTGATTCCCGTCTCGCTAAGCGTGTCAAAGAACTTTTGGGGTCTTCCTATTGCGCAGAACGCTAGAAATGATTTGGCGCGCATCTCGTCCGCGGGCAGCGCCACAATTCTCGCTTCGAAGATGTTCGGAACTCTGCAGCGTTGAACTGTCCGAGCAAGGCGCAATTGCGAAATCGCTTGGGCGGTGTGCCCGCTGTTCTTCGCGCCCATCAGAAGGATGGCATCGGCCATCGCCATTTGAAAGCCGAGAGGGGCTCGAAGCGGACCGAGCGGGAATACGTGGCCACATCCTATGCTAGGGCCAGCGTGCACGACGATCAAGTTGAAGTTTTTCGCGAGCGACGGATTCTGAAAGCCATCGTCCATGACGATCGTATCAGCTTCAAGATTTTCCAGTAGCAGGGCCCCGGCCGGCCTATGGCGGCTCACCACCGTTATCCCTGCCTCCGCCAGCAAAAGCGCTTCGTCGCCTACGGTCTCAGCATCATCGCGGGTTGGGCTGACCTGGTATGGGCCGGGCTTGGCCCCGCCATAGCCGCGTGTCAGAAAGGCTGGTTTGCGCCCCCGATCGCGAAGAAGCGAAGCAAGCTTGATTGCAGCCGGCGTCTTCCCAGCACCTCCCAAGGTGAAATTGCCCACGCAGATGACGGGAAGCTTGCTTCGATAAGGGGAAGCCATGTGAAAGCGCAGCCGGACAATTCCCCCGTATAGGGCAGAAGCCGGCAGGAGGCTCCAAGCCCCAAGTGGAATGCTACCGCGATACCACCAGGACGGCGGCTCAAGCCGCATGTTCGGCCGTTATCATTGCACGTGTGGAAGGCGCTGCCTCGGGTTCCGGCAGATAAGGCTTTAGTGCCTCCAAGGTCTTGTCCAAGGCACCGGACAGGGTGCTGATCGCGGCCTTCGCGTGCTGTCGCATGGCTTCCGCTTGGTCTGGATTTTCCAGAAGCAGTCGCACGGCAGATGCCAAGTCTTCCGGTCCGCTTACGAGCTTGCAACCACCAAAGCGCTGAAGGACCGAATAGGTCTCGCTGAAATTGAAGGTGTGAGGCCCGCTTAGAATCGCAGATCCGAGCTTAATGGCTTCGATAGGATTTTGGCCGCCATGAACTACGAGCGAGCCGCCAATGAAGGATACGGCAGCGAGGTTATAGAAAAGCCCCAGTTCACCGAGGGTATCGGCTAAGTAGATCTGTGTTTCCTCGGTGATAGCTTGCCGGGCGGAACGTCTCGCAACCTTCAAACCGCGCCGGGCGAGAAGGGAAGCAATTGCATCACCCCGGCTCGGATGCCTCGGAACGATAATGGTAAGCAAGGAAGGGATCGGCCCTTGTAGCAATTCATGCGTCCGAGCGGCGATTTCGTCCTCTCCCGGATGCGTGCTCGCGGCCAGGAACACAGGCCTGCCGGCGATTTCCCGCCGCAGAGCTTCGGCTGCAGCCATGTCAATAGGTGGCGGAGGGGCATCGTATTTTAGGTTCCCGGTAATAATGGTTTTGCGCGCGCCTAGTCCCGTGAAGCGTTTAGCAAACCGCCAATTCTGGGTGAGTACAAGATCAAACCGGGAAAACACTGGCTTGCTGAGGCTCGATAGACGCTCCCAGCGCCAGCACGAACGTTGGGACATTCGCCCATTCACCAACACAAGGGGCACGTTCCGGTCGCTTGCCTCAACAATGAGATTTGGCCAGATTTCAGATTCTGTGAAGAGACCCAGATCGGGACGCCAGTGCGCGATGAAACGGCGGCAGAATACTGGACTGTCGAGCGGCATGAATTGATGGATCGAGCCTTCCGGCAGCCGCTCTGCTGCAATTCTGCCCGCAGTCACCGTGACCGTAGTCAGCAGAATGTTCAGAGCAGCGTAGCGCCGCTTCAACTCGTGAATGAGCGGCAATATCGCGTTCGTCTCCCCAACGCTTGCCGCATGAAACCAAAACAGCTTGCCTCCGGCCCTTTCGGCGCTTGCAACGCCAAGGCGCTCGGGAAGACGTTCGGCAATTTCTTTGCCGCGGGAAGCGCGGCGCCGCAATATCATCATCGCGGCTGGCCGCGCCAGCGATGTCGCTCCACGGTATACTGAGAGCAAGACCCCGGAACGGCGCGGGGTATTCTCAGCCTTCGGGGCTGCCTTGGACGCATGGCTTCCCGCCAGCTCATAGGCGCGCGCGGTCGTGGCATTCATCCCCTGTTCCACCTTTTGGCGGAGCAGCTCCATCATTTCTTCGCCGGCGTCGCGAGGGACGTAGATCGGGTCACCCGCCACCATGGCCAGCGTTGTAAACGGCAGGTTTACGGTGAAGCGGCTCCAGGTTGGCAGAGTAAAAAAGCGCCTGGTTGCCACCGCGACCGGCACAATCGGCCGCCCTGACATACGCGCAAGCGTGACAATACCTATTCCTGCGATGCGGGCGGGGCCGGGTGGAACATCGGTGGTCATCGCAACAGTGGTGTTCGCTTTAAGGGCTTTTAACGCGGCTCGAAGCGCCCCAGCCCCACCGCGATCCTTGCCGGAGCCTCCCGCTCCGGCACCCCTGATGAGGCCCATGTCAAAATGGAGAAGTGCCCGCCCGATCATTTCGCCGTCAGCGTGCTGGGCGACCATGTTGCTCACCGGCACGGTTTTCGGCTTAACAAGCGGCAGCAAAAGAAATTGACCATGCCACATGGCCACAATCATCGGGTTTAGCTTCTCGAAGTAAGAGTCGGTGTCGGCCGGCTCCCGGATGACTTTGGATGTTGCGAAGACGGCCCTGATATGCCGCGCCGCCAACTTCCCCGCCGCGTTCATAAAAAACTCGGACTGCTGCAGCCGCCGGCCGATTCCTTTGGCTGGTTTTTTTGGAGCTGGCGGACTCATCAACGCTGCCGCGCCGCCAGAGAGCCAGACGCCAGGGTCAGGTCTGTGGAAGGGTCAAGCAGGCGATGCATATGCACGATGAAATAGCGCATGAGAGCATTATCGACGGTGCGTTGTGATGCCGCCTTCCATGCATCGTAAGCTGACGCGTAGTTCGGGAAAATTCCCACGATTTCGAGCGCATTAACGTCCCGGAACTCCGTGTCGCCGACGGATTTGAGTTCTCCTCCAAAAACAAGATGTAGGAGCTGACAATTGCTAATCTCGCTCACCTGGTTAGCTCCTCACTCCTTGCTCTGCTATCCTCCGCATCCCTGCGCCGCTCCCACTGCTCAAGTGCTCGATTAAGATCTCATGCAATTCCAGTGCGGCCGCAACAAACCCTGGAACCTTTCCAGAGGCTGAATTAAACTTGAGCGGCTCTCCGGAAGGGGAGGTGATCTTGCCCCCAGCTTCAGATACCAAAAGAGCCCCAGCAGCGATATCCCACTCCGATTTTGGCTTCAAGGAGAAGCTCGCATCTGCCCTTCCGGAAGCGACAAGGGCGAGACGATAGAGGCTGGAATTGGCAGCAATTGGGACAGCGTTCGGCCACGGTAAACGGCGTTTGCCATGCGCAAAAGAGCTGCCGGCGGCAAAGCTGGCCCCAGAAAGTTTGGCTTGCGAGCTGGTAAAAATCCGGCGCCCATTCATAAATGCTCCAGCGCCTGCCCTAGCTTCAAAAACCTCGGCGCGCACCGGGTTCGTTATGACAGCAATTGCCGGCGCATGGTCTTCGGCAATCGAAATAGCGACGGTCCAGTCATCGCCCCCACGAAGAAAACTTCGGGTTCCATCGATGGGATCAACGATAAAAACCCTGCGAGCGGTCAGACGGTCGAAGGGCTCTGGGCTTTCTTCGGAAAGCCAACCGTAATCTGGCCGAGCTTTCCTCAAGGTGGACGCAAGGAGGGCATCGACAGCCCTGTCGGCTTCGGAGACTGCAGAGCCATCCGCCTTCCGCTCGCTGGCGAGCGAACGGCCCCAAAAGCTCAGAGCAAGTTTTGAAGCGCTTGCAGCCGCTTCACGAAGCAAATCAAAATCTTGCGCGCGATAATTGCCCATCGGCTTGTTTCATGCCCATTCGCTTAGGATAGCGCAATGGGTATTGTGTCAAAAATCATGGCCATGAAGACGATAGCGCCGAAGAGATTATTGCTCCGGAAGCGATCAAGACAATTTTGAGGGTCCGCAACATTTAAAGTTACAACTTGCCAGGCCAGATGGGCAGCCGCGACCATAAGCCCTAAAAAGAAGAATATACCCGCGCCAATCTCCCAGCCGCAGAAGGCCAGTCCACCGATGGTCACGCCATAGAAGAGGCTAAGCCAAGATGAGGTGTTGCTTCCGAACCGCAGCGCGGTCGACTTCAAGCCCATGAGAAGATCATCTTCCTTGTCCTGGTGTGCGTAGATGGTGTCGTAGCCGATCGTCCAAGCAATGGCGGCGGCATAGAGCACGATTGGCGCAAGGTCGAGAGATTCGAAATATGCGGCCCAGCCCATCAAAGCACCCCAAGAGAATGCAAGGCCGAGCACTGCCTGCGGCCAGAACGTCACCCGCTTCATGAAAGGATAAATCAGAACGATGCCGACGGAACCGAAACCCAATGCGATCGCGAACGGATTGAACTGGAGGAGAACTGTCAGCCCGATAAGCGATAGAGCAACTGCGCAAACAACAGCGGAGCCCAGGCTGATTTGCCCGCTCGCCAGCGGCCGTCCTTGGGTCCGTGCCACCCTTGCATCGATATCGCGGTCGATAATATCGTTATAGATGCAGCCGGCACTGCGCATGGCGAAGGCACCGATCGCGAAGAGAACCAACAACTTGATGTCGGGGAAATCACTGTCAGCCCGCGATGACAGGGCCACCGACCACCAGCATGGCCAAAGGAGCAGCCAAGCCCCGATTGGCCGGTCCGCCCGCATAATCCTAAGCCAGGGCTTGAAAGCATCTGGCGCGAAGCGATCTACCCAATTCGAGGCAGGCGCATCAGCCACCCGCCCGGCGGGGTTTACTTCCATAACGGCGTTTCTATTTGCGTCGGGCCAAATAGTTCCCATGGCTTACCTGTTTGTCAGCGCAACGCCCTTCGCAATCGATTCAAATAACATGCCAACTGCGGAAATTCACTTATGCCGACATCACCAAAAATAATCAAACACAATGGCTGATCACAGGCTATTCGTTACAAAAGATCTTAATACAAGCGCGATCATTCAACTGGATCAGGCGCAAGCTCACTACCTCTTGCATGTTTTAAGGCTGCAAGAGGGTGCGCAATTCTTGGCCTTCGACGGTAAGGACGGGGAATGGCGCGTGAGGATCATTAAGGCAGGAAAGACGGGTTGCAGCATAGAAACGCTCGAGAAGGTCCGGGAACAAACCGAGGCACAGGACCTTCATTATGCGTTCGCTCCCCTGAAACAGGGACGCGTTGATTACATGGTGCAGAAGGCTGTCGAGATGGGTGTATCCGTCCTTCAGCCTGTATTTACTGCTCACACCGCAGTCCCTCGCATTAATCTGGACCGCGTGCGGTCCAATGCCATAGAGGCTGCGGAGCAATGTGGCGTGCTCTCGATTCCCGAGGTTAATGCAGCGCTAAACCTTGAGACCTTGCTCCAGGCTTGCAAAAATGAACGAGTCATAGTTTTTTGCGATGAAAGAGCCTCAGTCGCGTCGCCGCTGGCGGTGTTATCCAGACTGAGCGGACAAAAGGTCACGGCTCTGCTCGGGCCTGAAGGCGGATTCTCATCGGATGAACGCAAGATGCTCTTGTCAAAGCCGTTCGTGTGCCCGATATCGCTCGGCCCTCGCGTCATGCGCGCGGATACGGCCGCGGTAGCCATTCTTGCGCTGATAAACGCGGTTTTGGGAGACTGGCGCTGATGGTGTGTTTATAAGCACTGGGCTTAAGCGGCGTGCAGCCACGCCCAACCTGAAGGAAATGAGAGCAGAACCATATGGCGGCCAAGGGCGACACTCTAGCATCCCGCATCGAAAGCCGCGACGACCTCGTTGCTTACATCGAACAAGGGGCGAAGCCCAAGGCCGAATGGCGCATCGGCACCGAACACGAAAAAATTCCATTCTATCGGGACAGTCTAAGGCCTGTTCCCTATGAAGGCCCCGCCGGCATAAAGGCTTTGCTTACCGGCATGGCCGGCCGTTTTGGGTGGCAACCCGCCTACGACAATGAGAATGTCATCGCCCTCGAAGACCCAACTTGCGAGCTTGGCGGAGCGATTACGCTCGAACCTGGCGGGCAGTTCGAGCTCTCGGGTGCACCACTGCACACCATCTATCAAACTTGCGATGAAGTCGGCCGGCATCTGAAGCAAGTTCGCGAAATCGCCGACCCTCTCGGCATCTCTTTTCTTGGCCTCGGCTTTTCGCCGCTCTGGACACTTGCCGAGACCCCGCGAATGCCGAAAAGCCGATACGCCATCATGACCGCCTACATGCCCAAAGTCGGCCGGCTCGGGCTCGATATGATGTATCGCTCCGCCACAGTCCAAGTGAATCTCGACTTTGGCAGTGAAGCCGACATGGTGAAGAAATTCCGGGTCTCGCTTGCGCTACAGCCCATTGCGGCTGCGCTCTTTGCCAATTCGCCCTTTACGGAGGGCAAGCCGAACGGTTACTTGAGCTACCGCAGCGCCATCTGGTTGGACACCGATCCTCACCGAACTGGCATGCTGCCCTTCGTGTTCGAAGAAGGGATGGGCTATGAGCGCTATGTGGATTATGCGCTCGATGTCCCGATGTACCTTGTGCGCCGCGATGGCAAATATATCGACCTATCCGGTGCTTCATTCAGGGATTTCCTCGAAGGGAAGCTTACCCAGCTACCGGGCGAAAAGCCGCTACTATCGGATTGGGCCGATCACCTGACGACGCTGTTTCCCGAGGTCCGGCTGAAACGGTTCCTGGAAATGCGGGGCGCCGATGCGGGCCCATGGCGAAGCCTGTGCGCCTTGCCCGCCTTCTGGACCGGGCTTCTCTATCATGAACCTAGCCTGGATGCGGCTTATGACCTCATTCGCGATTGGACGGCCGAAGAGCGCCAGCAGCTTCGAGTACAGGTGCCGAAGCTGGCTCTCAAAACCCCATTCCGAAATGGGGCCGTTCTAGATATTGCGAGAGAAGCCCTGCAACTTTCTTTCGCTGGTCTAAGGGCGCGCGGAGACAGCGATCTGGTGACAGGCGACGAAAGCGTGTTTCTGGAACCGCTCATCGAAATAACCGAGCGGGGCGCTACAGACGCCGAACACCTTTTGGCGCGCTATCGCAATGAGTGGCGCGGCGACATAGCTCCCGTTTTCACAGAGAACGCTTATTAGCACTGCCATCCCCAGTCGCGATTGCAGCAAGAGCCGAACCCGCTAAGAGCGCGACCGAGATCAGCAAAACCTCCCTTGTACCTGCCACGAAATCTCCTTGACCAGCGATCGCGCCGAAAAGCGCGACGCCAATCACGCTGCCCGTCTGCCTTGTGGCGTTGAGGACCCCGGCGGCGATGCCCGGTTGGCTCTTGTCAACACTTCCAAGGAGGGCTGAGGTGAGAGGGGGCACCAGAAGCCCAAGTCCTGCGCCCATTGCAAGGAGCTGAGCGGCAAGAGCACCATAGCTTGTATCGTGATTCATGCCGAGAAGGCCCGCGCACCCTAAGGCAGAAATTACGGCGCCTATCGCGATGGTCAAGCGCGCACCGCAGCGCTCGCTCAGCCGGGAGGCGAGCAGGTTCGCTGGGAGCACGACGCCCATCATTGGCACGAAAGCGAGGCCGGTTTCAAAAGCGGACCACTGCTGAACAGTTTGAAAAAACAGGCTGAGCACAAAGATCAAGCCGTAAAAGGCGATGTTTACGAGCAGGCCTAGGTGTTTAGTCCCAGCATGTGGTGAATGGGGTCGAGCCTGAACTGATCCGGGTTTTCTGTCCAGCATTTGCAGATGCATTCGTGAGGCGTCAGCCCTCGAAGGGTTTTCAGCCGCTTCGCGAAA
>JBAUNL010000135.1:0-4182 GCA_049579205.1 Rhodomicrobium sp.
AGCATCCGATCAACGCGATCGAGGCGCTGCTGCCCTGGAACATCGCCACACCAGCGAGGCTTGGCGTCGCTGCCTGAGCCGCACCGTGTCAAGCCCGCAAAGCCGCGCCGGCCACATGACGCTTACAAGCGCCTGCATATCCCTGTGCAATTGATACAGGCACAGGCAGAGGCACTTCCTCTATCGGATCACGTTTTTGATACGATTGTCACCACATGGACGCTGTGTACGATCAGCGAAGTTGATAAAGCCCTTGCAGAGCTTCGGCGCGCGCTTAAACCCACCGGACAGCTTCTCTTCCTTGAGCATGGCAGAGCCGAGGATTACGCCGTGTCGCGCTGGCAGGATGCGTTGACGCACTTAACTAGGCCGCTCAATGGCGGCTGTCGCATTAATCGCTCCATAGCTGACCTCTTAACAAAAGCCGGTTTTGAGATTTTAAGCCTGCGCACTGGCTATGCTGGGGTTATCAAGCCGTTCGTTTATATTTACGAGGGGTGTGCGAGCCCCACCGGCACGGATTGATCACCACCTAAGGGTGACCCCGTTTCGAGTTTTTGTCATCGAGACTACGGCCGGAAAAATTTTTCGCACATCGCCAAGATGAGAGCTTATTTGGTAGCCGTTCATGTTGCGATCAGTGCGTAATCTGGTCTCAAAGAAGCCCTTCAGCTCATTGTTGGACACAGAAACATATCGCTCGCTGAAATTCTTGATCACTTTCTTCACGACGAACAGCTGTCGCAAAGTGGCATGGGAGATCGCTCCGGATTTGAGCTTTTCTTCCAAATTCTGTTTCAAGTCCCACAGGGCCTCGACCGACAAGTCGGCTCCCTCCCGAGGAGACAGTTGAACCGCCAGGGGATGATCAAAAATCATCTGGAGCCTGGCCCGGGTGAAAATGGGATCAAACATAGAGTGACCCGGGAGGGTTTTGATAGCCACCTCAAAGCCGGGGACCTGGCTTTCATCGAACCGGATATCAGCTTCTGCCTCGATAAGCTGTGCTGCCGTTGCACCATCTAACTTTTTATATCCGGCCCAATAGCCGTTCTCAGTTTGTAGCCGATAACCGTAGATTCCACCGGAGGAGCGAAGAACGACATAGTCAACAGGCGAAACCAGCTGCACGAGCGACTGCGCGACCTGTTCGGGTCCTTCGCGACGGTGGAGGGCTTCTTTGAAATGGCGGCGTCTCAGCATCGACCATTTATCAGCGAGGGTCTGGCCGTATTGCATGAGTTCGGTACGAATAAGTTCCGTAGCCACGTTGTCGATGCCGATGAAGAATCCAACAACGATACCCTGGAATCCGCTTGAGAAGAACGGCAACATCATGCGTCGGCCAGCGACGCTGAGACCTGATGGCCTTTCAGGAACACCGCCGTCGCCGTGGACGGATTGCAACTGGAAGAGGATGTTGATGACGTCCTGGGGACTGAAGCCGATCCATGGTCCCCAGTTCGCAAATTCAATGGCATCCGTTAGGGCACTGAAAGAATCTGCAGATGCGTCGCGGGCAAAGGTTATCGACGGCAGCGTCCGCGCGACGAGGTGATGCGTAGGCCGAACTGGCCACGGCGCCGCTTGGTACAGTGTGTCAGCACAGGTGCCACTGATGAGCTCACGATGAAGGAGAAGTTCCTCATCGTCGCAGGCAAGTAAGGCTGCCACCTCAGACTGCTCGAAGAAATACGACAACCTACCAGTGCACTGAGGCTTGAGATTTCTGCAGCAGCCTATCAGGGCCAGAGATAGGTCAAGTGACTCACGCCCACTTATGATGCCCTGCTGCTGTGCCGCGCGAAAATACTTAAAGGAGCCGGGGACGACTCTCAAACATGTGTTCCAAGGGTCAAGGGCCGCAAAGATGGCTGTGCCACGATGATTATCGGGTTTTGCCGAATCTGCCAGAAGCCGGATGTTGTGGTTTTCGCGGAGGAGTTTGTGAAGTCTCGGAGAAAGCAAATCGTTCAGCCCACCGAGCGTGTTCATCTGCTCTTGAACCCACCGCGACATCGGCAAGTGCGGCCACTCCTTTCTGCCCGAACGCCAAGCATTATAAGCTATGTCCGGAAGGCCAGCCCGGGCGTACTTTCAAGCGAGAAAATCGTCCGGCCGACCTACGTCAGATAGTGAGGCTACACCAGAACCGGGGCTGTTTCCATGGGGTCCTCACATATTTGGAAAACTTGGCTTGCATTGAGGCCGGCCAATACCGGAAGCAAATGCGCCGGAAGGAGAAGGCGATCGAGCCCGCAAGTCCGGACACTCTACTAGAGTGGACATGGCCGAGAGTATAACTCCATCCTTTGCAGCTATATCCTTTGAACTTTCGCCACTTCTTTCGCCGTTCGAACGACGGGAGTTTCCGCCTGAGGACAAGGGATGCAGAGACGACGACTGCGTGCTCATTATGGCCAATGCGGTGTGAAATCTCGGACGCAAGGTTCTCATCCGGGTCCGCTCCTATAATTACGAGCCTGCCGTCTCGAAGCTCAAGCATTGCAGGGCACTGCCCTATTCCGCAGCGCATTGAAGCTGGAGTTAGATCTTCTTTGACTTCCATTGGTTGAATTCCACTCAAAGAACGCCTAGCAACCGCGCCCTTCCGCGAAGGGGACCGGATGCAATTAATTTTGAAGTGCCATGGCACGAGCGGCCTTCGGCTGTCTGACCTCATAATTAACGCGGCCGAGTATGACCACAAGAAGATTAATCAGGGCCAGGTCCGCAATAAGTTTCGAAAGTTCTGAAAAGTTTCAAATTAGGGAAGTTCTATAACTTCCAGACGGTAAAACATGTTTTAGCTAGCGATCATTATTACAACAACGTCGAAATTTACATTGCAAGATAGCACTGAGTTTTGTTTTGCATAGCTTCATTTCTACTTCATCATAACCGCGTAGCACACAGCAAAACCGCTTGCTCGCGCGTGAGGAGTAGAGAGGACCGGATGCTTTACCGTCGCCTTGTAAAAAAAGCCATTGGACTGGTCGCACTGGTAAATCTCGCGATACAGGTGATGAGCGTCCTCGGCTCGCTGAAGGGAGTGCCCGCTTTAGACTGTCTTCCGCCATTGCCCGAGCCGTTGATGGCCTTAATCGAGCTGGGAAAGACCGACTACGGAAGGATAATTCTTATCGCTGGGTTCGCGACTACGACCTGCGGGCTGAGGTTGCTCTTAAGTCCAATCGGAGTGGCTCGGGAGACTGGCCTTGCAATGATCCTGCTGACAATGGTCGTTTTCTTTGCCGCGCTCCCAGACGTCAGGTTAATGAACCGCGCAGCATCGTGCAGTCTCACGGTGGGTGCGCCGTTGCCAATTTTGAGGGAGAATCGGCAGTGATGGGAAAGATTTGATGGGGAGTTCTAGAGGCCGAAACGCATAAGTCGCCGGGAAATCGGGCCGCCCACATTGACGAGCATAGCTTTGTCAACTCTGATTAGGGCTTCATCTGGTCCCACTTGCGAAGAGACTTCACTTGACGTTACTCGCTTACCGATGATCTGAACGTGTGACCCGTTCATCTCTTCGTAGACGCCAGGGCACTGGCCCAGCCCGCATCTCATACGTTCCGGCGTCAAGTTTTTGAGCATCGTTGTCCCCTCAATCTGAAAACCAGACCCGCCGGTTCGAGTGTTTTTCTTTAACTCGAATCGGGATCTACCTACCTAACTGTTAGCGGCCGCAAATACGCGATGCAAGAGATGTGTTCGGTCTTCCAGGATGTTTCTAAGCATGGCCAGGAAACTAAAATGTGGGCAGCATAAATGGTTCCTATCAAGGCCAGATTGCAGCAAGCTTGCTTAACGTTCAGCTTAAATCAAGGCATGAGCAGCTCCGGCGATAAAAATTTTTCTGGCGTTGCCCTACATCCACGGTCGAGCTCAGGCTCGCTGATAAAGCATTTTTTCCCAGCCATGGGAAGGCGGATCAAGGGCCAACCTGAGTTACCGCCCAATTCCCGAACATCGCGACGTTCCGCTTCCGTATGCACAAACCTGCCCTTTCGCATGAGTGGCTTTACGCACGTTCATTCCGCCACGGCCGGATCCGTGGACCTGAATGAGGCTCCTCAAACGCGAGGGCCTATATCGGGAACCGGCGCAAACTTGTGAACCATCACTGGGAACAGTAGAGAAAGTTCTGAGGAAGAAGCCAAAGCTAAGCAGCCAAAA
>JBAUNL010000136.1:0-8366 GCA_049579205.1 Rhodomicrobium sp.
GGGTTCGATCCTAATGTCGAGGTCGCTGGCGTTGTCTTGAACCGCGCCGCAAGTCCCCGCCATGAACGGCTAGCCCGGGCTGGGTTTGATCGGATTGGCCTGCCAGTGCTTGGCGCAATTCCCCGCCAGGACGGCATTAGTTTGCCGGAGCGCCATCTTGGGCTGGTTCAGGCAAGTGAGACGCGCCGGTTAAGCGAGTGCCTTGATGCCCTCGCTGATCTCATCGAAGCTCACATCGACGTTGGGCATTTGCTGGAGATAGTGACGCCGCAACTTGCTCGAACCGGAATGGAGCCAGCAGCGCTTTCCCCTCCGAAAATGTCCAGCAATCTGAACCCCCCCGGGCAGCGAATTGCCCTTGCCCGGGATGCCGCATTCTCGTTCATCTATTCGCACCTTGTTAAAAGGTGGCGGGACGCGGGTGCCGAAATCCTCCCATTTTCGCCGCTCGCCGATGAGGCACCCGCCAGCTCGGCGGATGTGCTCTGGTTGCCGGGCGGGTATCCCGAACTGCACGCTGGGCCCTTGGCTGCCAACCAGACATTTCTTAGGGGCACGCGGGCTTTCGCTGCAAATAACCCGGTTCACGGCGAGTGCGGCGGTTACATGGTGCTCGGAGAAGTGCTGACTGACGCTAATGGCGAAAATCATTCGATGCTGGGACTACTCGGCCTTGAAACGAGCTTCGCCGCCCGCAAACTTCATCTCGGTTATCGCAAGGCAAAGCTGTTGAGCGGTTGCGTACTCGGTCAGCCCGGTGAAGTCATCGCCGGCCACGAATTTCACTACTCAACCAGCGTGCGGCAGGAGGGGGAAAATTTATTCGAAGTAACGGACGCAGAAGGCACGGAAAAAGGTGCGGCCGGTTTGCGGTGTGGCAAGGTGACAGGCTCGTTTTTTCATGCAATTGATAAATGGGAGTAGACGCGCTGTGGGGCCCTGCTCCAAGATCGGCATGAGACAACGCGTAAGCCCGCTCCGGAGGCAGAATGATCACGATTTATGGACGCACAACAGCCTGGAATGTGCGCAAAGTTCTGTTTTTTCTGGAAGACACCGGGTTAGCTTATGAGCGGCTCGATTATGGCCGGGGGTTCAAGCCAACCAATACACCGGAGTTTTTGGCTCTCAACCCAAATGCTATGGTGCCCGTCCTTGTTGATGGCGACGCGGTGCTCTGGGAGAGCCACACAATTCTGCGGTATCTCGCCTCGAAGTATGGACCCGAGTCTTATTATCCGAAGAACCTTGAGCACCGCGCCATTGCCGATCAATGGCTAGACTGGAAAATAGCGCATATCGCGCCGGCGCTCCGGCCGCTGTTCTTCCGTCATTTCCTGAAGATGGGTGAGTTTACGGACCGCGAAGTGGAGGATGCCGAGGCCGAGAGCGCAAAGCTTTTCGCCATCCTCGATGGGCAGCTAAAGAAGACCGGCGCCTATGTCGCCGGGCCCGAAATTACCATCGCGGATAGCTCGATTGGTATGGCGGTGCATCGCTGGCTCAATCTTCCGCTGAAGAGGCCCGCGTTGCCTCAGGTCGAGCGGTATTACGAGACTCTCTCGCGCCTGCCGTCCTACGACAAGACCGTCCGGATAGACATGCCATAATACCCAACTGCGTAGTTCAGTCCGGTGGCGTTGAAGACTCCCTCATCCCGGCCTTCTCCCCGAGGGGAGAAGGCACGCCGGAAACCCGCTCTCCCCTTGGGGAGAGGGTTGGGGTGAGGGGCAATTTGCGCATTCAGTATAGCTCCCCGGCGGAGGCGGCGGAAGATTTAAGCTAAGCGCTTCGCCGTGAAACCCAAGACACAATTTCCAGCGCGACTTGCTGAAATGCCGCGTTCAGTGCATGGATGCCAGCGTTCGGCTCCTCGCTTGCGGCATTCCTTCTTGCTTGGAATGTTTTGGTCGTCATAACCGTATTATTCCGCTCGTCCACAAGCTTCACGTAGACATCGATAAATGCGTTGGAACCGCCCCCAGCCGTCTCGACCTCGAAATCCCGGATTTCGATCGATAGCGAAAGATCGCCGGACACCCGGTCTTGATTGGTCAGGACTGCGCGAAATGCACCTGAATTTGCGAAGGCTTCCACGAGCCGGGCCTGGAACAGGCGCGGCAGGCGATCCCCCCATGCAACGCCGGAAAGGTAGGCAACCCGCCCGTTCGCCCCTTTGACAAGTATCTCGTCAGTGTCGATCGTTTTGATCGCATTCGGAGGATTGATCGTGAGTTGCACGGCGCGCGTGCCTTGCACCTTCGATACTGCCGGTGCTTCCAGATCGAACGTCGCCGGAGGTGAAGCACCCAAACCACAGCCGCAAAGCGCGCTTGCAGCTGCAATAGCCACTATCGCTGCCTTTCGCTGCATTGATCACCCCTCACGTGCCCGCGAATATGAGTACCAAAGAAGGGTTGCACAGACAAATTTTTCGAGCGGATGCGAAGGGGGCGCTAGTATTTTGGAGATTGTTGTCCGCCAAGCAAAAATTTCGTCGGATTTTGTTCCACTTTTTGCACGACGCGATCCAGGCTGTCAGCTAAACGCCTGCCATCCTTCATAAAAAGTTCGAACTCGCGCAGCGACCTTTCTGCTTGCACAGTCAATTCTCCGGACTTATCGCCTATTGATTTGTCGAGCTTCTCGGCGAGCTGACGAAAAGATGTGGCTGCCTGTTGCACCTGCGACACTGCCGAATCGGGATGATCGGAAGTAGCTCCGGCGAGCCGGTCGACGGCGCCGTCAACCTTCACGCTGATTTCGTTGAGTCTTCCTGTGAGCGCCCGGAGGTCCTGAACAATGGCGGCAACATCATCCTTCCGCTCCGCCATCATGTTCGAGAACGCCTCCAGATTCTGCATGCTGTGGCGAATGGAGTCTTCGTTGTTGGCGACGATGTTATTCAAGCGAATCAGAAGAGCATTAGCCTGACCAGCAGCATCCGACACCCCCGCAAGCAGCGATCCTGAGGAACCGGGGTCCGCATAAATTATCGGATATTGCTCGCCAGCTTTCGCCTGAACCATGGGAGCATCCGGAGTTCCGGGCGTGACTTCCATTGCCGTGTAGCCGGCAAGCCCTTGCTGCGTGATGCGGGCGCGGGAGTTTGTGCGGACCGGTGTCTCATTGCGGACCGTTATAACAGCACGCACTCTGCGTGTGTCCTCGGGCACGAGATCGATGGAGCGGACTGCGCCGAAGCGAATGCCATTGAAAAGCACCGGGGAAGCTTCGGTAAGGCCCTGAACCGAGCCATCGAAAATAACGTAATAGTTCTTCCCGCTCGGACCGGACGCGTCGTTCTTCATCCAATAGATAAAGCCCAGCAGGAGCCCCATGACCCCCAAGACGAACACGCCAATAATGAAGTAGTTTGCCCTTGTTTCCATGTTCTAAGAAGCCTTCGCAACGAGCCGCCCGCGCTCTCCGCAAAAATAGTCCTGAACCCAAGGGTGCCCCGGCTCTCGGACGAGCTCAGAAGGCGCACCTTCACGCACAAGTCGCTTGTCAGCAAGCACGGCGACGCGGTCGCAAACAGCGAAAATACTATCGAGGTCGTGTGTGATCATATAGACGGTCAATCCGAGGGTCTGCTGCAGATTTCGGATGAGCCGGTCGAAAGCGGCCGCTGCGATTGGATCAAGTCCAGAAGTGGGCTCGTCCAGGAAGACGATCTCCGGATCGAGTGCAAGTGCTCGTGCCAGGCCCGCCCGCTTGCGCATCCCGCCCGACAATTCCGACGGGAATTTGTAAGGTGAGTCAGGGGGCAGGCCAACCATCGCAATCTTCAACCGCGCCAGTTCGTCCATCGCCTTTTGCGGAAGGCGCAGATGCTCGCGCATGGGAACCTGTACGTTTTGGAGGACCGTTAGGGACGAAAACAGTGCGCCGTCCTGGAAGAGAACGCCCCAGCGGCGTTCCATTGCTATGCGTTCCTGACCCGTCAGAAATTGAAGATCCCTTCCCAGGATCTCGATCGTTCCGGAGTCAAACGGCAAGAGACCCAAGACCGTTCGCAATAGCACTGATTTCCCCGCACCAGATCCGCCCGCGATCGCGAGAATTTCTCCGCGGCGAACATCGAGGTTGAGCCCCTCGAAGATGAGCTGCTTCCCTATGTGTTTTGTAAGACCACTCAACCGGATGGCGAGATCGTCCACCCCGTTTTGCGGATTTGAGCCGAGCTTGCCATTTCGTTGCTCTGGCATCGCTAAAATCCGCTCGCGGAGAGGAAGATCGCGAATATGCCATCGAGAACAAGAACGAGGAAAATCGCTTTCACCACCGCGGCCGTGACCTGAGTGCCAACGGATTCGGCGCTGCCTTTCACCCTAAGACCCTCGAGGCAGCCAACGAGTCCTATAACGAGCGCCGCGAATGGCGCCTTGATCAAACCGACATAGAAGTGCTTTGGGACAAGCGCCGCATTCAAGCGCTCCAGATAGACAGGGACGTCCAGCCCCATATAGAGCTTTGCCATGATTGCACCGCCCAGAAGGCACATCACGTCGGCAAGAAACACGAGAAGCGGCAGCGCCACAATCAACGCGAGGATGCGAGGCAAGACCAGCGTCTCGATGGGATCGATGCCAATCGTACGCATCGCATCGATCTCCTCGCGCATTCTCATGGTGCCGATCTGGGCCGTGAATGCAGAAGCGGAGCGCCCCGCAACCATGACCGCGGCGAGGATGACACCGACTTCCCTCAATGTGAGAATCCCGAGCATGTCAACGGCGAGCGTTTCGGCGCCGAAATTTCTGAGCTGCCGTGCCCCCTGTTGAATAATGACGCCGCCGATCAGAACGCAAACAAGCGAGATGATGGGTACGGCCGTCAGACCAGTCTGCTGAATCTGATGAATAAAGGAAGTGCCCCGAAATTTGGACGGACGCGTAATCACTCTTCCGAGCGCGGCGGCGGTCTCGCCGAGGAAGGTGGTCAGGGAAAAGATGTCCTCGCCAAAGGATATGAGCGCGCCTGCGAAGCCTTTGATTAGCTCAACAAAGGGCTGAGTTCTGGGAGCGGCTGCTGACGCTGCAGCTGCTGACCGGGCTACCTCATCCAGCAGGAGTCGATGTTCGGTACGCGTGTTGATGAAGCCTGGCGCTCCGTCGCGGAACCGTTTTGAAAAAGAGACGAGCGCAAGAGCACCGGCAGTGTCCAGCCTTTGAATTCCGGCCGCATCGATTTCTACCAGCGAGGTGTCCTTCGGGAGGCCCGCTGGCTCATCCAGCGCTTTGTAGCATTCACCAAGGACGGCGAGGGTCCAATTCCCTGAAATAGCAACGCGAACGCCACGGTTTGCGGGCACGATGTGGCAAGCCGGGCGCTCTATCGATTGCGCATTTTCCAAGTGATTGAGCATCGTCACATCCGCGGATCAGGCCTTAGCCTTAGCCCGGGATTGCCTAGGAGTCTTGCAAAACCTTTAAGCGCAGAAATTCTACAGTGTGTACACCACGGCTTAAGCGCGCTTAAGTTGAAATGCCCGCATGCGAAAACGTTTGTAAAGATTTAGGTGGTAAGTCATTTGCCAAGCTTCAAAGAACCGGCGGCGCGTATGACTACCTCCTCAACGGCGATCATCTCCGAGGCGGATTTTTCCGCAATCGAGGACGCCCTTCAATCAACGGAAAAGGGCAGGCGATTCCTCCGGGCTTATGTGAGCCGAAACCGGGGCGTGGAGTCGCTAAGGCTGCTTCGATCGATTTCGCGGCTACACCGCGCATCGCTCGGCGCTCCAGGCGCGAATGCTGAAATTTGCCGCGACCTGACTTCAATCCTAAGGAGCGCCGCAAGGCAGCGCCAAATTGTCTTGCAGAGTGAGTTGAGCGCCGCGGCACGCTGCGGCATCCTACTCGGAAGCCTAGAGGAGATAGAGTCCTGTCTCCTCGCTCTCATCGAGTCCCTAGAAGAGAGGTCCTTGAACTCTCTTTATAACGATCAGCCGCCTCTGACTTTGGCGGGTGCGACTGACGCCGATGCCAACCGCGTTACAAAGCTTTTTGGGGAGCTTTCATCCCTCTTTGCGGGTGAGCAGCAACATGGTGCCGGTAACTGATACCGGACCTGGCTGAGTAGTTTGGTCTCCCGGCCTGTCAAAGGATCAATGCACGCCTCCTCGTGTTCCGTCCATCGAACTTCAGTGAACGATGCAGGCAACGCACCCCGGCGGCTCCTATGGCAATGGCTTCCCTCACTGGGACTGATCAACCGCGTTTCAAAAGTGCCGCCCTGGCGGGTGCCCTCGGCGTAGTTTTTGGCGACATCGGCACAAGTCCCCTCTACGCCTTCAAGGAGGCGCTGCGCTCTGCGGGACATGCTGAAGCTTTAAGGCCCATCGTTTTCGGCTGCGTGTCCCTCGTTTTCTGGGCGCTCATTATCGTCGTCTCTATCAAATACGTCATCGTGGTGATGCGCGCGACGAATGAGGGGGAAGGCGGGATCATGGCGCTGACCGCTCTCGCAACCTCAGCCTTGAAAGGCCTTCGCGGATACGACACTGCCATACTGGTTGGCCTGCTCGGCGCATCCCTTTTTTATGGAGACTGCGTCATAACACCGGCGATATCGGTTCTGAGCGCGGTCGAGGGGCTGCAGGTGGCAACGCCGGTCTTCAAGCCATACGTGGTCCCGATCTGTGCGGGCATCCTGGCTGTACTCTTCCTATTGCAAAGCCGGGGAACGGCGCGCATTGGAGGGCTATTCGGCCCGGTCATGCTGGTTTGGTTTGCGGTGATTGGCGTAATGGGTCTTTTCCATCTCATCCGCGACCCGGAGATTCTTAGTGCCGTCAATCCTGCTTACGGCCTTGACCTAATTCTCAAGCATGACTGGACCGGGTTTCATGTCCTTGGATCGGTGTTTTTGGTTCTGACCGGGGCGGAGGCCTTGTACGCGGATGAGGGTCACTTCCAAGGAAACATCATTAGAATCGACTGGTTTTCCGTGGTCTTGCCGGCGCTTCTTCTGAACTACTTCGGCCAAGGAGCTTTCACTCTGAGCAATCCAGCTGCCGCATCAAACCCTTTTTACCTCATGTTCCCTGACTGGGCACTCTATCCAGCCGTAGCTCTCGCGACTGCTGCCACCGTTATCGCCAGCCAAGCCGTCATCAGCGGCGCCTTCACAATGACTCAGCAAGCCATGGCGCTTGGCTTCATTCAAAGGATGGAAGTGCGGTTTACGTCCAGCACAGAGGCCGGACAAATCTATGTGCCGCAGGTCAATTGGCTCCTTGCCCTTGCAGTCATCGCGCTCGTGCTGGCGTTCAAATCATCGGACGCGTTGGCAGGAGCGTACGGCGTCGCTGTTTCGATGACCATGCTTGCCACGACGCTCCTGGTGGCGGTCGTGGCGCGGCGAATATGGCGATGGAGTTGGGTGCTAATCGGCGGGGTTGTTTCGTTCTTCTTCATTGTTGATGCGACCTTCATGAGCGCCAATCTCGCAAAGATATTTGAAGGTGGTTACGTGCCGCTGGTCCTGGGTGGGCTTATCTTCATCGCAATGACAACTTGGCACCGGGGCCGCGTTGCGCTCTTCAACCGGATCCTGCACGACAATCCGGCGTCCGAGAGGTTCTGGTCCGAAATGCAGTGCGAAAAGCTGCCGCGTGTACCTGGGGTCGCTGTCTATCTCACGACCAAAGGCGAACGGGTGCCGGCCTCACTCAGTCTGAACGTCCGGCACAACAAATGTCTGCATGAGACGGTCGTCCTGTTAACGGTGGTTGTAGAGCGCATCCCCAGAGTGCCAAAGGCTCGCCGGATCAAGTCAGAAAATCTCGACCACGGGTTTCTGCGCCTAACCCTGAGGTATGGCTTTGCCGAAAGCCCCAATGTCAACAGATCTTTCCAAAGAGCGATTGAGCGTAAGGTAGACCTCGGATTTGATCTCAACGGCAAGGACGTTTCCTATTTTGTAGGGCGTGCCATTCCGGTACCCTCTCCAAAGCCTGACTTACCTAGGTGGCGGGAACCAATATTTATTTTCCTTACAAAAAACGCGGCAACGGCAGCGACCTTCTTTTGCCTGCCCCCCGAGCAAGTCGTGGAACTCGGCACTTTTGTCGAAATTTGAGCCCCACTAATGCCAGTCGTTTGTCAGTCTTCGGACCGTCGCGACAACTGCCGGCTGTACCCCCTTCAAAGGTGGCAACTCATCATAAAGCTCCCATCCGCCGCCGAGAGCCTTGTAAAGCGCGATGTATTGGATAACGACTGCCTCCTGCGCGACGGCGTTTTGATCCTCCAGATCGTATTCCTGGCGCTGCGCATCGAGCACGTTGAGGAAATCGGTCAGCCCGCGGTCGTAGCGTTCCAGCGACAGCCTGACGGCCCGGCGGCTTTGTTCAAGTG
>JBAUNL010000137.1:0-6124 GCA_049579205.1 Rhodomicrobium sp.
TCTCATAATTGTTGGCGCCGAAGGTACAATCTTTTTCGGCTACACCTTGCCGCGCGGCCTCGATCCATCGGTATTTGGAACCCCGGTTTCAGATCAGGTAGCCGCCCGTTTACAGAGCGCACCCTCGGGTAGCTTTATCGCGGCGAGCCCTATCGATGGTATCGAGCGTGTCTATTCGTGGCGAAGGCTAAATGACTTCCCGTTCATTGCCCTTGTGGGCTTGGGAAAGGCTGAGGCTCTCGCGGGCGCGAACCGGCAAGCAACCCTCATGTCGGGGCTCGGCCTCCTTTCAATTGCCTTGCTTCTCGGCCTGACAGCCCTGCTCCTCCGCGAGATTTCGCGGCGCGTTAAACAAGCCCTTGCTCTTGAGGCCAATAGGCGGAAATTAAAGGAGATGAATTCAGAGCTGGCGGGTGCCAAACGGGAGGCGGAGCTAGCCAATCAGACCAAGTCGCTATTCCTTGCCAATATCGGGCATGAGCTGCTCACGCCATTGACCGGCATCATCGGTTTCGCGGAAATCATACGCGGCAAGGTTTTTGGCAATGACTTCGACCGTTATGCGGGGTATGCCTCGGATATTTATGGCGCAGCCACCCATCTCCTGGAGTTGATCAGAAATCTTCTCGACTGGTCAAAGATCGAGGCTGGCAAATTCGAGCTCCACGAAAGGACTCTCGATCTAAGCCGGATTGAGGCTGAGTGCCTTCGCCTCGTTCGAGGCCAAGCTGAGAACAGCGGGATAGAGCTCACGGCAAGCCCCGAGGGAGCACCGGTCTCGCTCTGCGCTGACGAGACGGCCCTGAAGCAAATCCTCCTCAATATTCTTTCCAACGCGATCAAATTTACTCCCAAAGGCGGTTCCGTCTGGTTCGGCCGCACGCTTGACGCTGACGGCGCGCTCACGCTCTGCATAAAGGACAGCGGCATTGGCATGACGGAAGAGGAAATTGGCCAAGCGCTCGAGCCATTCCGCCAGGTGCAAAGCCCGCTCTTGCATCATCGCGAAGGGACGGGGCTTGGTCTTCCGCTTGCCGCTCACTTGATGGAGCTTCATGGCGGTTCGCTCGCTGTCGAAAGCCACCCAGGCCAGGGCACAACAGTCTCTGTCCATTTTCCAGCTTGGCGAGTGAACCCGGAAAACGGCAAAGAGAGCCTGAAACCGCCAGCACAAGACCATGATCCTCGGTCCGTAAAGAAAATGAGCAGACCTGCACGGAAGCATTGATACGCCGTTGAGGCGAGCAGGCACGTACGGCGCCGTCATGTCCAGCAGCAGAAATCCAGGAAGGCATGCGCGGCCAGAGCCTTCAAGAAGGGGGAATACAGGAAGAAAACGCTACCTGTGAAAAAGCCGTTGTTTTGCCTCCGAAGCCCGTGGCGGCGCTTCGCGGCTTAGGTCTCATTGCTCGCCATTGCCAGGAAGGTGCCAGGGTAGACCGCCGTCTACGCTCCCTGATGCGCCCGGCGGTCTTTTCGTGCCAGGCTACACCGCTTCGCGTTGGCTTCGCCTGCTTGCCTGATCAATAGGCCGGGGCGTATGCTTGCAAGCTTCTCAACAGAAGCCGAAAAGGCCGCCGGAGCTTATGCCACACGCCCGGCGTTCTTTTCGTGTGTGGGTGAAAGTCATTTGCAACGGGAGGGCGGTTGAGGAGCAAGAGGCCGGGAATTATGGTTAAGACTGTCTTCATTATGCCTGGAAGACCGGAAAGACCGCCGTTAATCCCTCGGCGGTCTTTTCGTGCCTGGCTCCTGCTTGCCGATTAATAGGCCGGGGCGTATGCTTGTGGCCTTCTGACCACGAAGACGGAAAGGCCGCCGTTCTTTGCCCGCTGAATGCCCGGCGGTCTTTTCGTGTGTGGACGAAAGCCATCCTGCAACGTGAAGGCGGTTGAGGGTCGGCCGGTGAGGACGTATGTTTTTTATTGTCTTCCCTTGTCCCTTGGGAAGGCCGGAAGGACCGCCGTCCCCCCCCCTTTTACAACCCGGCGGTTCTTTTCGTGTCAGGAGCTCGCCACCACCTTGAGCCCGGCACCCTTTAGCGCGATACCGGCATAATAGCCGCGCCGGGACTTCTCGACATATCTGACGTTGAGATCGCCCTTCATCAGCGTGCCGAACTTGGTCAAGGACACGGCTTCTAAGCCTTGGCCCTTGCACCACTCCACGTAGGCCGAATAGCACTCGTTACAGCGGATGAGGCTGTCAGCGCGGACGGTAGTTCGGGAATGGTGCCACTCCCGCACATCTCCAAGTCCCGCAAGTGCCGCCTTCTTGATCTGCTTTGCCTTTTTCGGCTTCGCGGGAGTTGGGGCAGGCACGGTAAGTCCCGCTATTTCGACAGCGGGAGTTTGCAAAGCGCCAGTATCAACCTTGACCGGCTCCTTCTCAGATATTGCAGGTTGTTGCTTTTCTGACACAGCGCCGCCGCGCATCGCAGCCACCATACCGATCGGACCAATCAGGGCCAGAAGCTCGATGCCAAAGGCGAATGCGATCGGACGCCACTCTGCAATCTCTTCGTCGGCATGGCTGCCCACAGAAATGAAGGCACCAATCAGGCGGGCCGCCTTCGAAGCCGTAGCGTCGGCATGAACTGGCACCGGGCCTAAATCTGCGAGCTGCTTTTCGAAGACAGCAATGCCGCTGTCGAGTGTTTCGGCCCGTTCCGTAAGCGAGCGGTTAGCCAGCACTTCAGATAACCTGCCAGCCTCAGCCGCAGCTTCGTCCATGCGCTTGCGGCAATTCGGCCCTATCTTTCCACACTCCAAGTCTTTCGCCCGCGTAGCCTCATCTGCGGCCCGCTGGGCCGCACTAGCCTGAGGCAGACTTGTGAAAGTGAAGGGCGGGACTTGGCTGCGGGACTTGCGCAGCTCGGCCAGGCGGGAGTTAAGTGCCGCAGCTTTGGCGATAGTGCCGCGATTAAGTCCCGTGGCTGCTTCGCGGACATGCGTGGCGGCATCGAGGGCGTTGAAGAGATTGAGCCCGAACAAGACGATCGCCAGAAGCCAGCAAGCCAGTTTGAGCGTTACAGCGCTCAGGTTTTGAATGCCAAAGGGCATCGCCGCCATTGCAATCACGCTCACACCCTGAAAGATTGCCGTAGTCGCCTCGGCGCTGTCGATCGCGCCATGATTGCTGAGGGCAAGAATGTGCGGGAGTACGTTGGCCACGGCACTTGGCGCGATGCAAAGTCCCGCAAGTCCCCCAGAGGCGGCAGTTTGCTTCATGCTGAAAGTCCCGCGCTTCAATGCTATCTATAATTATAGACTTATAGACTTATAGAGTTGCGTGAAATCATAATAACTGATATCAGTTTGCTTGTCGTTAACTTTGATGGCGGGTCGTCCACCAATGAAAGCCGTAGCCCTTGGAATGCAAAAGGGGGGTGTCTCGAAAAGCACCGTGGCAATCCACCTCGCTTGTGCCGCTGAGAGAGCGGGGCATTCCGCAGCCCTTATAGACATGGACGCCGAGCAAGGCACTGCCATGAATTGGGGCAAGCGCCGGAAGGATCGGCCAGGCGGGCCCCGTGTCATGGCCTCCGATGTTCGCAGCCTCGCCAGTGATCTTGTGCAACTTGGTGCTGAGAGCGTGGAATGGTGCTTTTTGGATTTGCCAGGGCGCAACGCCCCTGCGGCGAATGCAGGGCTGAGCGCCGCGGGCTTCGTGCTGGTGCCGCTCAGGCCGCTCGACGTGGACCTGGAAGCCTCCATCGATACCATACGGGCGATCAAGCGAGCTGGGAAGCGTTACGCCTATCAGCTTTCAATATGCCCGCCACAAGTCAATGCGAGCCGTGCACGGAAGTTTGCCGAAGAGCTGCGCAAGGCAGGGCACCCGGTTTCTCCGATCATCATCATTCAGCGCATCGCCGTTCCCGATGCCGTGGCGCAAGGGCTGTGCGTTTGCGAGGCTGAACCTGCGGGCGCGTCTGCGGCTGAATTCGCCGATCTCTTCCAATGGCTGAAAAACGAACTTGAGGTCAAACCATGAGTAAGAAGCCGGTCATAGGCGAAAGCCTTGCCGCGAGCCTCAGCGATGCCGCTGAAACGAAGCCGCCGCTTAAAGCCAAGAAGCTGACCGCGAACAAGGCTGTTGTGGGAATGACCTTCTACATTCCGAAAGCCACGCACAGGCGAATGAAGCAGATGGCGATGGACCGCGAGACCTCGCTTCAGAAGCTCGTTGAAGAAGCCGTCGACATGTGGCTGGCGGCGAATTCGGAACTTCCTTTTAGGGAGACACACGAATGACCATGCACGAATTGGCAGAAGCCGCCGAGCTGCTCAGCCAGGCAGCCGGGCTTATCAGGAAGGGGGCAGCTCACCCTGCCATAGATCGCCGGACCTTAAGGGCAACGGGCCGAAGCGAACAGTTTAACTTCAAAGCCCGCAAAGACTTGAAGCGGCGCGTCATCGAGGCCGCGAACCGCGAAGGCATCTCGGTTGCCGAATGGATGGAGCGTGCGATCGGAGAGGCAACAGGCGATCCCGTGAAGGCGTTCATAAAGCGCCATACCACAGGCGGCATAGGCGATGAAGTCACGGCGGCTGCGCTATATAAGGCGTTCACGGTATGGGCCGAAGCAGAAGGCCACGCAGTGATCACGGCCACAGCGCTTGGAAGGCCCGTGCACAGTCTTAACGTTCCGCGCGTGAAGCGGGGCGGCGTCGTGTACTACAAGGGCATCGCCCTCTAATCACACACACAACACAGAAAGGCAAAACCAAATGATCGACTTTCGCTCTTACGCCTTGGGCTTCATGACTGGGCCCATAGGATATATTTTGTTTGGCGCCGTGACCTATGGCATCTTCTGCGCCGGGAAGCGGCTAGTCTTGTTTTTCAGGGGGTCAAGTTGACAGAACAAACCGTGAACGCGTCGGGCGTTGAAGAGCTGCAGGACTTCCACAATCCCCTGAGAGCCCTTGGCCTAGTCGTTGCCGCCGTCGACCATAGGCAACAAGTCATGCCGATGGCGTTGCACCATGTTTTAGAGGAGCCTGTGAGCTTTGAGCTAGTGAAGGCTGAGGAAGTTCTTGAGCGGCTCAAGGATAGCGTCGAGCCATTGCCGCAGTATATCACGAGCAGGGGGAAAGCACCCTATTTAGACTATTCGAAATTCACGAGCGTCGGTGCATTGGCTTCATGCCTGCTTGCATCCATGCGCGATCTGGAGAAGCTGCACATGCAATATCTCCGGGCATGGCGTCCGAACAAGGCGCGGCCGAATTAAGAGAGGGTATGACGTGTCACGGAAAAGGGGCCAAACCACAAAGCCCGAACCAGTGAAGCAGGCCGAAGCTGACTTGAGCGGGTTCCCGGCATTGGTCGACTTGAACGCGATGCCTGCCGAGGAGCGGCGCGATCTGAAGCGAATGGTCAAGGTCGAAGCCCGCGAGATGTGCCAGCAATTCACCCGTGTTGCCGTGTTGCGCCTGGTCGATCTTTGCGAGCGTGGAACTTCAGACGAAATCAAGCTAAGGGCCGCGGAAGCCATACTGGATCGCGGCTGGGGGCGCCCCGCCCAAGCTATAACTCAACAGTGGGACGGCAAGCTGACGATTAGCTGGATGACGCCAGGCGACGATGCGCGGGTGATTGACGGGGTGGCGGAAGAAGGCTGATACAACTTTTCGAAACTGTAGGTTGACCGACATGCTAGGGCGGAGCTTTATAGGAGAGCCCCTGACGGCGTATGCCTACTCAGTCAGGGGCCCCTACTATTACCTCCGACTAGCAGCCCTTCCGCATCGGCAACGTTGCGGGAGGGCTTTTTATTTGAGTATGGGCAAGCCGGGGTGCCAGTTCCGAACAAGCATGCTTCAGTGGGCAGTGCGGAAATAAGCATGCTTTTTTTGTGCGGGGATTGAGCAAGTGGGCCCCTGAAGTAAGCATGCTTTTTTCAACTCGTTTGCTCGAGCACCGCCCTTTTCATTTAGGCGTTTAGCCCGGTGGAACGTGACTGCGGTCCCGGCCCGGATTGCATTAGGTACCATCTGGCGCGATCGGCCACGGCAGCAGGGCCGGAACTGCGTCTTTTGGGCAGGGCAGCGATGGCGCGGCAGCAGCGCCTGCGTGGGGCGTGGGAGGGCCGGAGGGCGAGGGGGCAGCTTACCCA
>JBAUNL010000138.1:0-4761 GCA_049579205.1 Rhodomicrobium sp.
AAAGGGTTGTCAGCCAGCGCTGCGTCGCCCTGATCGAGCAGCGCGATGCGATCCGGGCTAGCACGCTCTTCCATTGGTGGCCAAAGCCAAACGAGGCGAACTAATCAACCGGATACGGTATAAATCCCAACGACAATCAAGGCGCTCGCTGCATCCTGATGGCCGGATACATATCAGCGACTTCCGCTCTCCTGCGCCAATACTCACTTGCGAAAAGCAACCGGACCATACAAAAGGGTGGGAAATGACCCCCGGCGCCATTTAATGGATGACTGAATTCGCGGCTACTGCCGAGAGTGGCAAGGCGTCAACTGGCATTCATTGAGCGGCCCAGGCCGGTTTTCGCTTCTCCGCGAATGCGCGCAACCCCTCTACGCCCTCGTCACTGCGCGCCGCTTTGGCAAAGACGGAAGCGGCATGTTCCACAAGGCTTGCCGGATCTTCAAACCGAGCACGCCGCAGGAGCTTTTTGGTCTCCCTCACCGCGCCAGAAGCGCAGGCAAGGATTTGCCGGATCGTCGAGGCAATGGCGTTTTCAAGATCGGTATCGTTGGCGCAAACCTGATGAACAAGGCCAATGCGGAAGGCTTCCTCTGCCCCCAAACGCGCAGCGGTCACGGCCAGCCGCTTCGCTTCCGAATAGCCTAGCCTCTCGACCAAAAAAGGTGCGATCTGCGCAGGGATTACCCCAAGCGATACCTCGGGGAGCCTGAAATCCGCCGTGGCAGAGGCGATCGCCACATCGGCCACGCAAGCGAGCCCAAAACCGCCTCCCATCACCGCACCCTCAAGCACGGCGACAACCGCAAGCGGCGTTTTGGCATAGGCGGCGCAGACGTGCCCGAACGCGGAATTCGCTTCGGCGACCGGATCGGTCTCATGCGCGATAGGAGTAGCGCGAGCTTTAGCCATGTCCTTCAAGTCTGCGCCCGCCGAGAAGTGCCCGCCCGCCCCGCGCAAGACCACAATTCGCACGCCACTGTTCTCGGCCTCAGCAAGCGCGTCCAAAAGCTCACGCAGCATGACCTGCGACATGGCGTTGCGAACCTCGGGCCTGTTCAGCCGCACATGCAGTACCCCGCCTTGCCGTTCCAACAGGACCGCGGTGGGAGCTTGGCTCATGATTTCCGCTCCTTATCCTCTCGCGGGAGTGTGCCTTCGAGCTTACAAATGATGCTGAGCATGACCTCGTCGGCACCGCCGCCGATCGAGACAAGCCGTCCATCGCGGAGCGCGCGGCTTAACGGGCCATCCCAAGCATAGCCCATGCCGCCCCAATATTGCAGGCAGGAATCCGCTACCTCGCGCGCCAGGCGCCCGCATTTCAGCTTGGCCATGGAGGCGAGCTTGGTCACATCCTTGCCTTCGACATATTCTTCGACTGTCCGCCAAGTCAGGGCGCGCAGCGCTTCCACTTCGGTCCTCAGCTCCGCCAGCCGGAAGTGCACGATCTGATTGTCTAGCACAGGCTTACCGAACGCCTTCCGCCCGCGCGTGTAATTAATTGTCTCATCTATGAGCCGGTCCAGCATCGTAAGCGAATTGGCCGCGGCCCAAAGCCGCTCCTCCTGGAATTGCAGCATTTGCAGGGTAAAGCCCATGCCTTCCTGGCCAATCACATTTTCCCGCGGCACCCGCACTTCGTCGAAAAAAAGCTGAGCGGTATCGGAGGAAAACATGCCGATCTTGCGGATCTTTTGGCGCTCGACCCCCTTCGCGTCCAAGGGGACAACTATCAGCGACTTGTTCTGATGGAGCTTGCCTTCAGAAGTGTTGGCGAGGAGGCAGCACCAATCGGCTTTCATGCCATTCGTGATCCACATCTTTGTGCCGGAGATCACGTAATCGGCGCCGTCTTTTCGTGCTGTTGTCTTGATGGCGGCGACGTCTGAGCCACCGCCCGGTTCGGAAACGCCGAGGCACGCAACCATATCGCCTGCAATTGTTGGCACGAGCCAGTCGCGCTTCAATTCCTCGCTGCCGAAACGATGCAGCGCCGGTGTTGCCATATCCGACTGCACGCCGATCGCCATCGGCACACCTCCGCAGGTGCAGGCACCAAGCGCATCGGCGACAACGGCAGAATAGGAGAAATCGAGGCCGAGCCCGCCATAGGCTTCATCATACTTCACGCCCAGCAAGCCGAGCCTGCCGAGCTTTTTGAATACCTCGTGGGATGGAAATCCTTCAGCCTTCTCCCAGTCGTCCACGAAGGGATTGATCTCGTTCTCCACGAAGCGCGTGACCGTTTCGCGAAGCTGTTCGTGCTGTTCTGTGAGCAGCATGGCTTATCTAGTTCCTCCCTCACGGCCAAATACGCCGCAGCCGTCACAGAATGCCATGAGCGTTTCCGGTAAACCAGCGCGACAAGGTAGCGGCTCACTTTGAAGCGAGGGTTTTTTAGAGCCGCCAAACTTCAGTTTTTTGATCCGCCGAAAGTAGCTCAGTCTCTGGGTTGTGTCATTCCGGGAACTGCGCGCTCAAAAATGCCCCTTCGTTCCTCTCAGGTCGACCCTCTACCGTAAGGCTGGAAATCGAAACCAATAGAATCTGCCGTGTACAGAGTGATGGGGTTCACCGCACTGGCGTCATCTACCTTGAACAGGGCAACATTGTAACCGTCCTCAGACAGTAAGCTTTTGTACCGGATACCATCAAACCCGTTACATTTGAACAGTTCTGCGATTATCTGCGTCGGGATATACTCCCCGCCTTCGTCATTGCTGGTCACAGGAGTAGCAAACGCCCGATCGAGGGCGATCCATATACCATCGTCGCGGCTGAGCGTCTTGTCGCGAGCCAGAGTGCGGAGCAGTTTCTTCGAGTGGTGCTTCGAGCAATCGATTACGTTAAGGTCGCGCTCGATTTTGAACTGGACGACCGATATCAACGAGCCAATCCAAGGGCGGACCTCTGCAAGGGCAGTATCACGAGTGGTCGCTAGGTAGAGGTAAGGGATTCCTCGCGGGTTGGCTCTGCCTTCGCTTTGCCAGTTGGGGATTGGTTTCATCCCGTCCTGGCTGTAGGGCAGGTCTTCGAGCCAGGAAACGGATATGTCGTCATACTCGTTGGTGACCAGTTTCTGCTCGCGCCCAAGGCGCGCGCGCCAATAAAAACTTCCTTTCGGGATTACCAGCTTGCGGTTGACGCAGCCCGTGAGCAGGTCGTTTAGAAAATTTTCGGAGGCCTGATCTCTGAGGTAGCGGAGATTCGCCTTCGCTGACTCCGCGAATAGACTGTAAGATGCAAAACCCTTCATCATGGCGGGGTTAAAGGAGCCCGCGTCGTCTACCACCGTCATCGTTTTGCACGTCCCTCGCGCTTCCACAGCCGGCGGTCACTCCAAGTACCGATCAAGCCTGCTGCGGCTTCCATTGGACATTAGTCCTAGAAATACTACTACAGCTTAGGCGTCTTGCACCTCGATGATATCTGCCTAGAAGTACGGTCTCGACGTCTTATGGGAGTTTGCTATGTCGAGGCTTTTTACTTTTTTTGCATTTCTACTAATGACAACCCTCTCCCCGGCAGCAGCCGATGACCTTAAGGACTGCTACCAAAGTAGCGACAGGGACCTAGCCATACGCGCTTGTTCCACGCTCATTGAATCCGGGGGCGCAACAGAAGCTAATGCGGCCATCATCTATCTGAACCGCGGAAACGGTTACGCCCGCAAAGGTGAGTACGATAAGGCGATTGCAGACTACAACGAGGCCATCCAGCACGATTCAAAGTTGGCGCCTGCCTTTAATATTCGCAGTCTTGCTTATCTAGCCAAGCACGAATCCGACCGCGCGATTATTGACTCCAGCGAAGCAATTCGCCTTGATCCAAAAATGGCCACCGCATATGTCAACCGCAGCGGAGCCTTTGAACAAAAGGGCGATTTCGATCGCGCGATTGCGGATTGCAGCGAGGCAATTCACCTCGATCCAAAAATGGCCGCCGCTTATTATGGCTGCGGCAGCGCCTATCAGGCCAAAGGAGAGTACGACAAGGCGATCGCAGACTATAGCAAGTTAATCAGCCTTGAACCTAAAATGGGCCCTGGTCACATTCGGCGTGCCGAAGTCTACCACCATATGGGCGAATACGACAAGGCGATCGCAGATTACAAAGAGGCGCTCCGCCTTCACCCTAAAGACGCTGTCGCCTATGGCGGACTTGGCGGCGCCCACACAGAAAAGGGCGAACTGGACCAGGCGATTGCGGATTACAACGAAGCGATACACATTAATCCCAAGCTTGCCTTTGCTTATAATTACCGGGGTTACGCTTATGCAGCGAAGGGCGAATACGACAAAGCGATAGCGAATTATAATGAAGCGATCCGCCTCAATCGCAAAGACTTCTACCCATATAGAAACCGAGGCGAGGCGTACCTCCGCAAAGGTAATCTTGCTGCCGCCTTCGCTGACTTTAGCCAAGCGATCGAGCTTAAGCCCGACTACGCAGGAGCTTACCTTTACCGGGGTCGTGCCTATCTTCAAGACGGAAAAAACGATCAAGCCTTCGCCGATATTTCAAAAGCGTTGCAGCTTAACGCAAAAGACCCCGAGAATTTCGAGGCGAGGTGGGAAATATATGAGGCGAAGGGATTGCGAGAGCTGGCTATAGCTGACTATCGCGACGTGCTAGTTGTTTAGTCCCAGCATGTGGTGAATGGGGTCGAGCCTGAACTGATCCGGGTTTTCTGTCCAGCATTTGCAGATGCATTCGTGAGGCGTCAGCCCTCGAAGGGTTTTCAGCCGCTTCGCGAAA
>JBAUNL010000139.1:0-2550 GCA_049579205.1 Rhodomicrobium sp.
ACTCTACACTGCTCCTCAGCGGGACGGAACAACGTTCCCGGTTCAGTATCTTGGTGCCAACGTACCGCAGGCCTGGGCCGCGGGGTCGGTATTCAGCTTGATGCAGGCAACGCTGGGTTTCTTACCTGACGCGCCGCACGGCAAACTCTACATCGATCCATTGCTGCCAAGCTGGTTGCCGGATCTCACCGTATTCGACCTCCGTGTCGGGAAGCATAAGCTCGACATCCGCTTCTGGCGAGAAGGCGAAGACACGAAATTTGAGGTGCTACGCGGCGATCCGGACGTGGTCGAGCGCAGGAGCGCCGTTATAAACAGCGACCGGCTCAAGCAGGAGCCATGACTGCTTAGTAGAGGCGCACCTGTTATTCCCCTACTTAAGAAACGTGGAGCAGTCACAGTTGAGTACAGCCTCCACCAGGCTCCGGTCGCGCGGCACAAGATCCCGGCGCAGCCACAATTCACGAAACATAGCGACCTTGGCGAATAATCGAGATTGGCGGCATCTATGGCACGCATCACCCAACGGTTTGCTTGGCGGATAGTGACGGGCCAGAGAACCTGGCTACCCTTGCCGCGCCCCAAGTCGAATACAAGTTCAAGCGTCGCGATAAGCAAAGGCGGGACCGGCACAGAGCGGTGTGTCTTGTCCCGCTTATTAAGCGACTTGATGATGACCGCGCCTTGCTTGCGGTCGATATTCTGCTTGCGAAGGGCGAGCACTTCGGCGACCCGTCCGCCGATATAAGCGAGCGCTTGGCAGAAGGCGCGCTCTCGCGGCGGCAAGTTCTCTGCAAATGCCCCGGTTACAATCTTTGAGTGTACGTGCGGGAAAGCGGCATGCCCACAGATTTTGATGGCTCGATCTATCCTACACAGGACGCGGCGATTGAGGCGGCGAAGCGTACGTGTTTAGTCCCGGCATGTGCTGGATTGGATTGAGCCTGAACTGATCCGGGTTTTGTGTCCAGCATTTGCAAATGTACTCGTAGGGCGTAAGCCCTCGCAGGGTCTTAAGCCGCTTTGCGAAGTTGTAAGCGGCCAGGAAAGTGTCGAGATGGCCGCGTAGCTGATGGTGGTTCTCGTAATGGTAGCGGCGGACGGTTGCCTCCTTGAGCGTGCGGTTCATGCGCTCGACCTGGCCATTGGTCCAAGGATGCTTGGGCTTTGTGAGCCGGTGATCGATACCGGCTGCGGCGCAGGCCAGCTCGAAGGCGTGAGCCCAGACTAGTTCACCTCTCACGAGGCATTCTTTGAGCTCTCGGGCCATCGAGCAGACATTGCCGGGCGTTGTGAAGTGAGTGCCATTATCTGTCAGAACGGTATGAATTTTGTAGGGAGCTACAGCGATCAAGGCTCGAAGAAAGTCCGCGGCCACGGCCCTCGTTGCTTTCTCATGCAATTGGGCGAAGGCAAACTTTGATGTTCTATCGATCGCCACGAAAAGGTGGAGCTTGCCCTCTTCGGTTCTGACCTCGGCGATATCGATATGGAAATACCCAATCGGATATTTCTTGAAGGCTTTCTTGGCAGGCTTATCGCCTTCGATATCTGGCACCCGGCTGATGCCGTGACGCTGGTAGCAGCGGTGCAGGGAGGATCGCGTCAGATGCGGAATGGTGGCCTGCAGAGCATAAAGACAATCGTCGAGCGGCAAAAGCGTGTGCTTGCGGAACGCCACCGCGATGGCCTCTTCTTCGAGGGTCAGAACTGTTGAACGCGGCGCCTTCGGCCCCATGGGCGCATCGTGGACGAAGGCTCGCTTCTTCCACTTCGCGACCGTCTTTGGATTGATCCCATGACGCTCTGCTAGCTCCTTGGCCGTAGCTTTCGATTGCTGTATTGCAGCTCGGATGGCGTGCGTGGTCGTGGCGCTGCCGTGAAGTATCTGTCCCATAACTTCCCCCAAAGTTCCGGGTCAGTTAGACTGATTCCATCACACAGCGGGACTGAACAGCTACGGCTCCTCGCCTTCCCGGTGCGGGCCAGAACAACACCACGCTTCACACTGCGTTGCTGGTCATCCGTGAGATCTCCCGGTTCCCGTACAAAGAGCTTCTGCGCATGCCAGGGTCTCCGACCACGCCGGGTCGTCCAGGCGCTCGCGTTGACGCGCCCTTCTGTATTGCCTTCCGCCAAGAGAACGGCGTCGGCACCCGAATAGAGGCTACTGTCGCGGCTCGATGGCTGGCCTGCGCATACCCCTGCCGACGCTTCGCCGGTGCCCTCGCGGATACCTGCGCGCGGCGCGGGGCCGATGTGGATCGCTACTCCTTCATCGTAAGGGACTTTCACCCTCTCCTCCTTGCCGGTCTCCTGGCGCACTCTCCTTTTGGCCCATTGCGCCAGTGACCGATGGTCTGCTCTTTAAGTTATTGCGGACGTTGATAGAAATACCTTTGGCAGCGATTGACCCAAAGGCGACTTGGCATGCAGTCTCCTCATCGGACTGCGTTGCTCGCTGCTGGCATTGTTTGAGCTAGCGACCAAAACGCGCTTGCGCCTTATACAGAGTCTTTTTTATGGTTCGAAGGGATCTCGCATGCGGTA
>JBAUNL010000140.1:0-18651 GCA_049579205.1 Rhodomicrobium sp.
TCCAGCAACCGGTGCTCACGCCGGTAACGCAACTGCCGTCGAAACCATTGTTGCGCAGCCGCAGACCTTGACCTTGGTGGGATTGTTCATCTCCAATCCATTCCGTTTGAGTGCGCGGGCTGTCGCCATGGCAGGAAGCGGAGGCAGCTTTTGCGTGCTCGCAACAGACACAAACAGTGCGACAGCAGTCACGCTTAGCAATGGTGCAAACGTAAGTTTGAATTCTTGCGGGCTCGCAGTGAACGCAAGCGGACCAGCTGCACTCTCTGTCAGCGGTGCTGGCGTGCTGAATGCCCAGTCGGTGGCCGTCACCGGTCAGGACAGCGTTACACGTGGAGGCTTCATAAATGCCGTCAACGGCGTGAAAGTGAACCAGGCTATCACCGCAGATCCGTACGCAAATGTGCCCATGCCCTCGCAATCGGGCTGCAGTTACACCAACCGCTCTTTGCAATGGTCGAGTTCCGTACAGCAATTGGCGCCCGGCACTTACTGCAACGGCTTGTCCATCTCAAATGGGCGACTGTGTCGATGGCTCCGGGAGTCTATTACATCAAGTCTGGCACATTCAGCATTGCCGGCGGCTCCACCGTAACAGGATCGGGCGTTACCATTGTGCTTACCAGCAACACCAGCGGTTATGCGACAGCGTCCATAAGTAATGGATCATCGGTAAGCCTGAGTGCACCCAGCACAGGAATTACGGCGGGAATTGTCTTCTTTTCAGACCGCAACGCACCAACCAGCGGCACGATTAATTTCAGCGGCGGTACGAGCGAAGCTTTTACCGGCGCGCTCTATTTCCCCACTCAGCAAGTGGTCTATTCAAACGGTGCGAGTGCAGCTGCCTGCACTCAACTCATCGCATGGCATATACAATTCACCGGCGGCTCACAATTCAACAGTAATTGCGCGGGGATAGGCACAAGTTCTATTGGCACTAGCGCCGCAAGTCAGCTCGCCGAGTAACACGAGGAAGCGCCCGTAATGAGAATAAGGTCCGGCTTTGCAGTTCGCCACCGCAATATTCAGGGCTCGGCTGCGCTTGAGTTCGGTCTATTCATCCCCCTCCTTGCAATCCTTCTCACGGGTGTCGTCGAGATCGGCTTCGCGATGTATCAGGCGATGCAAGTCTCGTATGCGGCGGAGGCCGCCATGTTTTATGCCATGAAGAACGGCTTTAATTCGACTGGCATTTCCAGCGCCGCCACCACCGCGACGGGGCTGACGGGCCTCAATGCCACCGCATCTCAATTTTGCGGTTGCCCCGGCACCTCTGGAATAACAAACGTTTCCTGCTCCTCCACATGCGTCAGCGGTAATCCGCCTAGCCAGTACATCCAGATTAACGTTTCAGCGGCCCGCCGTTCAATCATCACCGGTTCAGGATTGCCCCTTCCGAACACTTTAAGTACTCAATCCCTCGTAAGACAAAATTAATCTGAGATGAGAGCCGGGTATTACGAGCCGAGATCAGGGCGTTCAGGTGCTACCGCACTTGAATATGCGATTATATTGCCTGTCCTGCTTCTGTTCTTTCTGGGCATTATCGACACGGGGCGGCTACTGTGGACCTATGCAACAATCTACAGGGCGGCGGAGGCTGCCGCGCGCTGCGCTGCCGTGAACACAGCGGCCTGCGGCACCGCTAGCCAAATTCAGAGCAATGCAGTTACCGAGGCGTGGGGTCTGAACCTGCCCGCCTCCACGTTCACTGTCTCAACTCCTTCCTGTGGCATACAGGTCAGCGCGGCTTATAGCTTCAAGTTTTTTACGCCGGGGTTTAGCCCGAGCACGTTGACGGCGTCAGCATGCGTAACGAGTCTTCACTGACTCACTCCGCCGTCATTAGCGACTGGTCCGGAACCGAATGAGTTTGCGAATGCCGATAAGAGACAACGAATACCGAATATGGTCCCGGCACAACTCATGGTTGCTGTCAGGTTGCGAATCACACACAAAGCCCCTGTGGCACTGGTAAGCAGGTTGCGCCGGGATGCCGGACCGCCGGGAGCGTAGACGCTTAACGGTGACGGAAAAAGCAGGTGTTCCACTCCCTTTGTGACTGCTGAATATGAGGGCTTGTGCGTGCAGAAGTCAGCGAGCATCAATGGAATCTTGCTCGGCCAATCAAAGATTGTGCTCGCTGCCGCGGGACTTGCGCTTGCGGCTGTCCTGCCGGGTCCCCATTGGGGGGCGGCAATGGCGCAGGCCATCCTTGAAGAAGCCAATGCCTTTGTAAGCAGCCTGAAAGTGATACGCTACAAATCGCGAACCGTCAAAGTGGCGCGGCCCTTCGTCTCAGCCGTCGTCGGATCACCCGAAATAGCCGACGTTCTTCCGATGTCCGACCGCATTCTTTACGTTCAGGGCAAGAAGATTGGCACGACAAACGTTTCTGTTTTTGACAACAGCAAGCGTCTCATCGGCATACTCGACATTGAAGTCACCCTCGATACGAAGACAATCGCGGAGAAGATCCAGGCCAACATCGCAAGTAAGGCCATCCGCGTTTCCAGCAGTCATGATCAGCTGATCCTCGGAGGGGAGGCCAACAATGCTGTGGATGCCGAGCAGGCTGTTGCAATAGCCAAGGCGATGGCCCCCGCCGATACTCCGCTCATCAATTTGATCAAGGTCGCACCAATTCAGCAGGTAATGCTCAAGGTGCGGTTTATCGAAGCGAGCCGCGAGGCGGCACGAGACCTGGGAATGAACTGGTTTGCCGCGAACGGGAAAGGGACCCGCGGCGTGAATATTGGTTCGGGTGCGATCACGCAAGTTGGCCAAAGCCCAACCCCTGCACCGGGAGGCATACCACTGTTTCAGGCTGCCGGGACCCTGGCTGGCGGCAACGGCGTGCCCTTTGTTACCGGGCTTGCTAACCTCGCCAGCAAAGGAGCAAACGTTGACCTGCTCGTTACCGCACTAGAAACGAAAGGCCTCGCGCGCCGCCTTGCAGAGCCCGATCTCGTTGCCCTTTCGGGCGACACTGCGAGCTTTCTGGCGGGCGGGGAAGTGCCCGTCCCCGTGGTACAGCCGTCATCGGGTGCAACGCCAACAATTACCGTCGATTACAAACCCTTTGGGGTGCAATTGACCTTTATTCCCACTGTCCTCGCGAATGGCATCATCAATCTTCGGCTAACACCTTCGGTAAGCCAGCTCGATTATACTAATGCGATCCAAAACCAGGGATTTCTTATCCCTGCGATAACCAAGAGAGAGGCCCGCACGACTATCGAACTTCGCGACGGACAAAGCTTTGCAATCGCAGGGCTTCTACAAACAGAGGGTTTAGGAAATGTTTCCGAGGTGCCGTGGCTTGGTTCGGTGCCTGTTTTGGGAACATTGTTCCGCAGTTCTGGGTATCAGAAGAATGAGACGGACTTGGTTGTGATCGTCACGCCTCACTTGGTTACTCCGTCGCCCCCCGGACAGCGTTTAAGCACTCCTCTCGATTCACGCCTCTCCAGTAACGACGTAGATTTCTTTCTGCTGGGTGAAAGCGAAGTTCCAAAGAAGTACTCCGAATATGTCACGTCGGGGGGCGGAGTCGCGGGGCCGTATGGCCATATGATGCCGCTTGAGGGAAGATAACGGGACAGGATCTTAAAATGACGAAACAAATTGCTTTATTGGCTATCCTGATAATTCCAAGTGGTACCTGGGCGGGAAGCGATCTGGATGACTTCCTTGGATATTACCTTGAAAGAACTGACAGCGTGACTGCCGGCGCTGGAAATGCAAAGGAAGCGAACGCGGCGATTCAAATCGCCGATCCATGGCCGGCTTATGCAAAGAACAGGCGTATTCCTGTCAGCGGCGAACGCCTTTCGCGGACGATCCGCCGTTACCAGGACGTGACCAAATCGAAAGAGGCACCTCAAACACTGATGCCCGAAGGCCTTAGCGGAAGCGCCGCGACTCCGCCCCGGTAGCGGTATGAAAACCTTCGCATCGCCGCAGCCAGTACGCGCAAGGGCAGCAGTGCTTAAGCGCTCCCGCCCCCTCTGGCCTCGTGTGCTTTCGCTTTTAGCTTCGGGGATGCTTGCAGGTTGGCTTGTGGGCTGTGCTGCGCCGATGGAGATGACTCCCTTCGGCCAAATTGATAATACCTCAACCTCGTCGACCGTGCAGGAACCGCTGGAAGCGAAATATTATCCGTCTGGTGAGCCCTATCGGTTAGGAGTCGAACATTTCAACCGCGGGCAATACGGATTGGCTGAAAGGTACTTTCGTGATGCCGTCGAGAAGTCACCAAAGGACTCTGCGTCCTGGATTGGCCTCGCAGGCAGCTATGATCGCCTTGGGAGTTTTGATCTGGCCGACAGAGCGTACTCTGCGGCCGTTAAGCTTGAGGGTGAGACAACGCGGATCCTGAACAATTTGGGCTACTCCTATCTCCTGCGAGGAAACCTGGCGGCTGCCCGGTCCAAATTCTTGGAAGCTCGCGCACGTGAGCCAGACAATCCGATGATCCTCAACAATCTAAAACTCTTGGACGGCAGTTCGCGTTACATCCAAAGGGGACCGCAATAGCTCGC
Organism: Rhodomicrobium sp.; assembly: GCA_049579205.1. Lineage (GTDB taxonomy): Bacteria > Pseudomonadota > Alphaproteobacteria > Rhizobiales > Rhodomicrobiaceae > Rhodomicrobium. The sequence continues at coordinate 4,548 of JBAUNL010000140.1, forward strand.
GATTCACAGTTTATTCAGCTCACCCCCTTGTGCCAAGACATTGCTCAATTAGCGGTGCAGTTGAACTTGCCCAAACATATCCATCAATTTCAGAGCTGCCGGGCCTCCCACGATGAGGAAAACGGTAGGCATAATGAAAAGCATTACCGGGCCGTGAGCATTGCGGGCAGCCGGTTCGCCTTTTCCTCAAGCTCAGTTAATTCCCTGTTCCGCATCTCGTTTGCAGCGGAGCGTAGTGACTGCGCAAGAGGGGTCCCAAATCGCAGGCTCTGCGAAAGAGTGCCGATCACGGACCGCACGGCCGGGAGGTTTACTCGCTTTGCAAGATTTGCGAGTGCTTGATCCCGGTTTGGCAAAATGCAGATCTCCGCCCAAGTCAGCGCGAGCTCATCGGCGAGCGCCGGTTGCGCAACCTTGACTTCAAGCGAAACACGCTGAAGAGCGCTCTCAAGCGACAGCCCGGCCCCTACACAGACGGCCAATAGTTCCAGGGCATCGGGCAAGCCGGCCCCGACCTCATGACCATGGTTTTTCAGTTTCATTCTGATGAACATACCCGGCAGCAGCCATCCGGCGATCCCAGAAACGGAAGCAACCAGCATGGGTAGCAAAGGCGAATTCGCCCGCACGATAAAAAGAGATATCGCGGGAGCTGTGGCTGCTAACGCAAGCCGCGCGGCAGTGAAGAACAGGAGCGAGTGGGACGCGGACAGGCCCAGCTTGGCAAAACTGCGGACGACTTGCCGGCGCTCGTCATTGTTCAATCCTACTGCATAGCGGCAGGACTGCAGTTCCCTCTCCGTGAATGTCTGTCCTGCCAACCTACCGTCAACAGTTTCCGTTTGGCCTTGCACCAGTGAAAGGCGCCGCGCCGGTAGCCCGCGATTATTGCGCACAGCATAGAGAACGAAAAGGAGTCCACCTGATGCAAGGAAAGAGGCGGCGAATAGGGGTATCAAGTGCTCCGTCATGACCCCGGCACCGGATGTGGCTCAAGTGGGAATCCCATCGTCATTTGCCGCGGCCTAGAGAGCGTGTAATCTGGTGCATTGAAAAGAACGAAAGGAAAAGTCCGCCTCCCGCGATAGCAAGGATGAGGTGGCCACCGCGCTCATTGAAAAGCGGAGAGAGATAATCGGGCTCGATTACAAGCAGCGCTGCAACAATCAGAAAGGGTAGTGCGGTGAGCACGTAGGCAGAAAAGCGCACCTCTGCGCTGACCGCTTTGGCCTTTAGCCGCATCGCTTGGCGCCTTCGCATGATCTGAGAAAGCTCTTCTAGGGTCGCAATGAGATTGCCTCCGGTCGAATTCTGTATAATTGCCGTTACTGCAAAAAACCGAAAATCCGGAAGGGCTATTTCCCGGCTGCACGCATCCAATGCGTCGCCAATCGGAATGCCGATCTTTATCTGATCTGCGATCATCGAAAATGCTTTGTTGACAGGCGGAGGCGCCTCGTTTCCTACAATTCGCATCGCATAGGCAATTGGCATACCCCCCCCGCAGCATCCGCGCGACCATATCGACGGCGTCGGGAAAGAGATTTATGAACTTGCGCTCGGCTTTCGCGTGCTGGTGCCGAAGGATGCTCCGAGGTACGAAAAAGGCGGCGGCAACAAAAGCTGGTACGGCGAGCCACATCGAAAGAGCGAGCACGCCGCAGGTTAAGAAAGAGGCGGCGCTGCCTGATGTAAGAGCGATGAATATTAGTGCTGGCGCGCTAGCGTGCATTCCCCAAGAATAGCCGGCCCCTAGCGTGAAAATATTCTTGATCTTGCCGTCGAGCCTAGCAACCTGCTCACTGCATCTGGTGGCTAATAAACTGAAGACCGGAAATTCTTTTCGGGTTGGTGCGACAAGGCTGAAACGCCCTTCCTTTTCCGACCGGTGTCGCTGCGCGACGAGAAGGGCGGCAATTAGCATAGCAACACCGGAACAAATTAGCAGCCCTCCTGCCAAAAGGTGGAGCGGCATCGATCAAGTCCCCGCGCGTTTAGAGATGCCAAGGGCTTCCAGAAACGGCGCCGCCAATCCAAAATAGTCGAGACGTGGCATGAAGCGCGGACGAATGGGGTTTGCTTGGAAGCTTCCTCTAAGGCTTCCATCCGGGTTTTCCCCCTCATATTCGAACTTGAACAAAGTATTGAGAGTGAACGTTTCTTCTTCCAGCCCAGCAACCTCGACGACCTCCGTGATCCGGCGCACGCCATCGCGCATCCGCTCGGTTTGAATAACAAGGTCCAAGGCGCTTACGATCTGGGTACGGATCGGGCGAACAGGCATGTTAACATTGGCCATCAGGACCATGTTCTCGATACGCGCCAGGGCATCCCGTCCCGAGTTCGAGTGTATCGTAGACATCGACCCGTCGTGACCAGTATTCATCGCCTGCATCATGTCGAACGCCTCGGGCCCGCGAACTTCGCCAATTATGATGCGGTCGGGACGCATTCGAAGAGCGTTGCGCACGAGAGAGCGCTGATCTATCTGACCACGGCCTTCTATATTGGGAGGACGGGTTTCTAACGAAATGACATGGGCCTGCTGAAGGCGAAGTTCCGCCGCATCCTCGATGGTAATGATCCGTTCGTCGGGGTCGATCATTCGGGATAGTGCATTCAGCAAGGTAGTCTTACCGGATCCCGTCCCCCCGGAGACGATAATGTTCAACCGGCATCGCGCGGCAATTTCTAGTGCGCGCGCCAGGGCAGGGGATAAGCTCCCCGCGTCGACGAAATGAGAAAAATCCAGGACGCTTTGAGAGAATTTGCGAATGGATATGCATGCGCCCTTAAGGCTGAGCGGCGGAATGACAACATTGACGCGGCTTCCGTCCCGAAGCCGTGCATCGAGCATCGGGCTCGACTCGTCAATACTTCGGCCAATGGACGAGGCGATACGCTGGGCGACGTTAAGGACATGATCGTTGTGACGGAACTTGAGGTCAGTAAGCTGAAGTTTACCCCGCCGTTCCACGTAGATCATATCTGGGCCGTTGACGAGGATGTCCGAGACGCTGAGATCGTGGAGCAGCGGTTCAATCGGGCCCAGCCCCACCATTTCATCAACGATATGGCGGGCGAGCGCGTCCTGCTCGTCCTTGTTCAAAAGTACGCTGCGCTCGTTGGCGATTTCGCCAACCATGGAATTAACGAGAACCCTGAGTTCAGGCTCCGTCATCCGCACCGCAGAGACGGGCTCGATGCGCAAAAGAACTTCTTCCCTGATCGCCGTGGCTGATTGGGAGGCCGCCGCTGCCGGCGTAAGTTCTTCCCGCAAAATTTTCCGGCCAAAGGCAGCCATTAGCCAAAGATCCTGCTCAAGACAGTACGCGTCTTCTCTTCTGGTTCGCCTGCTAACCTTCGGAAGAGCGGTTCAAGACTGTGCCGGAATGCCGGACATTTCTGCATGGCTTTAATGCCAAGGGCTGAAGCTTCGGCGAATTCGCGATCATATGGGATAACAACACTGGGAACCTTCCCTGATGATCGAGCGAAATCTGTTTGACTCAAACCGCTATGTGGGGCGGTCTGGTTGAGAACATATAGAAGGTTTCGTTCTGAAGTGTTTGCCCCGATGATTTCACTCCAGCGTGCCAAATCCCTGGCACCTGACAAGGTAAGATTACTAACGAGGATGCAGGCACTTGGAAGCCGGAATGCCCAAATCATGCGCGAAGCCACGGCGGGTGGCACGCTGACGAGCGTCAGCGCATAGCGCGGGAGAAGTTTATCCAGCAGCCAGAGTGCCGCTTCCTCGGTAAACTCGATTGTCGAACTGAGCGGCTCTAGCGACGCGAGAATATCCAGGTGTTCTGTGACGTGCTTTATTGCTCTCTCCAGAAAGAATTTGTCGACCCGTTCCGGATGATCGAGAGCCTCCCGAAGCGCGTGATTAGGGGTGACGTCAAGTTGAAGCGCCGCGTCCCCCTTTTGTAGATCGAGATCTACAAACATAGTATCGCGGCGCTTAGTTTCTGCCATGTACCAGGAGAGGTTAGTTGCAATGGTCGTCGCGCCAACGCCGCCGCGCACTCCAACTACGAAGAGCAGCTTCCCCGCTGGTGGATTGGTTCGATCCCCATCCGGCAGCAAGATAGCCCTGCATGTGCGTGAGAAACTACTTCGGACCAAGGGTTTCAGCAGATATTCGGTAACTCCCAGGGCTTTGAGATCGCGATAAAGAACAATATCGTTGCGGTCGCCGATAGCCACGACGGAAACGCCGGGATCGCAGACCTCGGCGAGGTCACGGACCTTATCCAATGGATCCCCGATGGTGCCGAGATCGACGATCAAGAGCTGGGGTGATTTCTCATTTGCGAGGATGCCGATCGCAGTCTCGGCGTTGCCTATGGTGAAATGAGGATTTTCTACGCCAAGAGCACTTAGGCTTTGCCGGATAACAGCTTCCGAAGCCTGGTCCTGCGTAAAAATCCGCACGCTGGCCGTGGCACAGCCATTGGAACCGGTACTGTTGATAAGGACGTGGGCGTCAGTCATGTGAGTCTCGATTGGCGGGACCTGTAGGTCTTCTCAAAAAGCGAGGGAGGGCGGCCTACGGATGGAGCTTTCAATGGTGCTTCCTGACGGAAGCGGTTGTGAGGGCGTGTGCCGAAGTTGGGCAAGCGCGGGGGAAACATCTGCCGCCCAGGTCACAGCCCGTTGATCGCTTAAGGCGGTTTCGGAGCCTTCGAGCGCGCGGACCGAGAATTGAAGCGCTCCCAGCTGCATGGCAACAAACAGCTTTTGCGCCTGCACTTCGCTCACTTCCAGGGTTACGGTTTTTGGGAGGCGCGATGCTGCCATGGCCGGAAGCTCGAATGAAGCCGGCTTCTGCGCATTAAGCGACTGGTCGACCGCAATGACGCGGACATTCCGAAGTACCGTTTCGGCCACTGTCTTTCGCGCGGGGCCATGCATATCGCCCAGATTTTGTGCCAGGATGACATCGACGCGATCGCCGGGGAGGATTAAGCCGGAGGAGCTTTGCGCAGCATCCACGGATACGGAAACGGCCCGGCTGCCCGCCGCTAGGACCGCTGAAAGAAAGTGTCTGTCGCCAGGCTTCACCAGTTCGGTAGTTATGAGTGCTTCGCCTTGAACAAAATCCCGGCGCGTAATTGCACCTAAGAAACCGGTGCGAGAAGATTCGCTGCGCAGTAAAGTGCCCGGCTGGCTCTCTTCCGGCTTTACTTCCCTCCAACCGACGTCAGCCTGCCGCAGCAACGTTCCCGAAGGAAGGAAATGGGCCGCCTCAAGCACCGCCTCGGCCGTTGGCTGAACTGCCGCCTTTTCCGGCGCGCCCTGCGGAACCGCTCCCTGCGGAATTAGCTCGCCTTGCGTTCTCCCTACTCCACCGACCCAGGCCAGTGAAAGCCCAACTCCGGCGAGCACCATAAGTGTTCCTACAACAAGCAGGATATTGCGCTGAAGCATTGCGGGAGCTCTCGCAGGATGTAAATTAGCACGCCGCCGACAACTGCCAGCGCATAAGGAAGGGGATAGCCCGCGCCCACCTCGGTGCATTGATGCGCGGCACGGTTCCGTAACTCTGGATTGCAACTACTTTGTCTTTGGAGCTTTGCTCGTGAAAAAACCGTGAGCACAAAACCAGCGGCAAGATAACCTCAGCTCAAGAGTCCGCCTGCGATTGCAATCTCGATCAAAAGCGGTCCTATTCTTTCGGGCGGGACCAGCAGGGTCACTGCGCTTATGAGCTTCACATCCCCGCCACCAATGAAGCCATAATGAGCGAGAAAACCAAGCGCTAGAAAGACAGTGATTGCAGCAGCTACATTCATTCCTATGCGCCAGGGACCCCCTTGAAGGCTTAGCGCTAGGCCGCATGCAGCAATGATAAGCGGGATCGTATTTGGGATAATGCGCTCGCGTAGATCGGTGACGGCGCTAGCAAACAACGCCGCGATGCTAACCGCCCAGGCTCCTGTAGCAAAAGTGAGTGCAATCATAACATGGCGCCGATTTTCTTTCGTTACGTTATCTTTTTCGGGATCACTTAAGCTATGACTAAATATTCCACTGGAAAGGCGCGCGGGCTCAGTGAGCGCGCGTGCCTAGGCTATTCCATCAATGTTATTCGTCGCCGGATTCTCAGCTGTGTACGGAGGTTGAAATAGACGTGAATACGCCTCTGAGATTTGTTCCAACGGTGGTGACGGCTGCGATGACGACAACCGCGATAAGGGCGGCTAGAAGACCGTATTCGATCGCACTGACACCGCGCTTTGATTCGACGTTAAGCCAGCGAAGTACGAACTTTGAATGCTCAACAAGATGACCCATGAATTACTCCCATTTGAACAGTTACTCCGCGCTGGCCTGATGACACAGCCTGTGCGCGTGTTGCAATTCATGGCTTGTATAGGTTGTAATTCGGTTGACAGTTCCAAGAAGATTGAAAGCTAACCGTGGAATGGCGTTGGCTCAGGCATTGCGAACAGATTCTGGCGCCGGCCCTAAAAAGTGCCGCGGCTCACCGCAGACAGCTGCCGCTTACCCTGGTCTTCAGGCCATACACCGTGAAGGCTCCTGGCCAGCCGGTAACACTGCTCTCGAACTCGCCTAGAGTGCAGTAGTCACGGGCTAGCGTTGACTCAAGAGCGGCCCGCTTATGGGGCTCCTCGCATACCCGAACGACGGGAGAATTCGACACCACCACGAAAACGGGATTACGCGAGATCGAATCGCTCAGCGCGTGCCAAGCCCCCTTGAACGGAAATGGGCAAAGAAGCTGTTGCGGGTGGAAAATGCCTGTGGGCGGTTCTGCATGCGCCGCGATGTAAACAAGCATATCCCGATCAACTACGAGTATAGGGTCGCTGGCCAGTCCCCCGGAGTGCCTTATCAAAGCGGCCGCAGCCTCGGCAGCTTTCACGTTACCCCGGCCCTCGAAGAGTAATGGGGCAACGGCCCAGCCAGAGTAGGCAACACAAATGGCGAGCACGCCGATCCGCCACAGGAGCCGGCGTGCCGGGCTCGCAATGCGGCCCAGGATGCGCTGAACGAAAGTACCGGCCAACAGGGAGAGCGGCTGCAGAAGCGGTATGCAATAGATGACGAACATGGCTCTGGTGGCGAGAATGCCGATCAGTGCGCCGCCGGTCCAGGCGCCAAGAATCGGGAGCACTCGGCAGACAGGATCGCGCTGGAGGGAGCGCCGTTCAACCCATCCGATCCCAGCCATAGCAATAATCGGAAGGATGGGCAGCAGTCCGGTCAGCAGAAGACGAAAAGCTACGCTCCACGCTATATAACCAACGCTTGCGCGGCCAATGGCGGAGAAGACGACGTCTTGGATAAGCTCTTTCAGATGGCCGATCGCGCCGAAGTAAAGGGCGAAGCCTCCTGGCACGATGCAAATGCCTGCTGCAAAGACGGCAAAAGCGCCCCAGGGCGGCCTCGCCCGATTTCCGGTGACGAGAGCGAGCGCCCAGGGCGCTGCCTCGAATAAAGCTGTTTGCTTGACGCATGCCGCAGCTCCATAAAGCAGGCCCGATGCGAGAAAAGCCGGAACATTCGATCGGGCCTGGTCTAAAAGCGCTGCCGCGCCGATTAGCATTCCGAAGGTTGTGAAGGGCGCCATGATCAGTTCGGCAGGGGAGAAGGTCCCGCCAAGGTTCAAGACCGAGATAAGATAAAGGAGGGAAGCGGCCGCACCTGCAAGCTCGCCGATAAAGCGCCGGCCGAACAAATAGAGGCCGCAAGCCGTGAAGGCAGCCGCCGCGATGGCGAGGGCCTTGGCGGCCCACAAGGCGGGGCCGAACAGAGCCTCCGCTCCCGCCATCAGAAGGAATAGCAAGGGCGGCTTCACATCGAAGGAGCCGGCATAAGGTGGCAGGCCATTCAGCCATTGGCAGCCCACAACCAGATAAAACGCCTCGTCCACGCCTACATTGCAGCTCTTAGACGTTCGTAATCGTCCTAAAAATGTCACAGCATCAATCACTAAGGCCCAACAAATCGTTCCGTGCTGTGCATACCTGTTCGCTTGCAGCCGGTGGCAAACGGGGGTATCTACGGGGGGCCTAAGAGCAAGAACTTATTAAGGTACCCCCAAAATGCCACTGACAGATACCGCCATCAAGGCTGCCAAACCCCGTGAGAAAGCGTACAAGCTGTCGGACGGAGGCGGGATGTTTTTGCTAGTGCGTCCCGATGGCTCGAAATACTGGCGCCTCAAATACCGCTTCGCCGATAAGGAGAAGCTTCTCGCGCTCGGCGTCTATGGTACCGGCGGGGATAAGGTTTCACTGAAGGAGGCGCGCGATAGGCGTGGTGCCGCGCGGTCTCTTCTCAAAGAGGGCAAGGACCCAGCGGGAGAACGAAAGGCAGCGAAGGCCGCCGAACGCGGCGAGACAGCATTCGAGGCTGTGGCACGTGAATATGCGGAAAAGCAGAAAAATCGCTGGAGCGAAAGTCACCACAGGAGCTTTGTAAAAAGGCTTGAGGCCGATATTTTTCCCGCGATCGGAAAGAAGCCTATTGCGGAAATCGAAGCACCGGACCTCCTGGACGCACTTCGCAAGGTGGAACGGCGCGGCAGCTACGATACTTCCCACCGGCTGGTGCAAAGATGCGGCGCCGTCTTCCGCTACGGGATTGCGACGGGGCGGTGCAAGCGCGATGTCGCTGCCGATTTGCGGGGAGCGCTTACGCCCCACAAGGTCAAGCATATGGCCGCTGTGAAGCCTGAAGAGCTTCCAGCGCTGCTTCACAAAATCGATGGCTATGAGGGCGAGTTGCAGACCTGCCTGGGCCTGCGGCTTCTCGCCTTGACTTTTGTCCGCACCGGAGAGCTGATCGCAGCAGAGTGGCCGGAATTCAATATGGATGAGCGCCTGTGGCTGATCCCCGCTGAGCGCACCAAGCGGAGGCGGGAGCATCTTGTGCCACTCAGCAGACAAGCTGTGGCCATCCTGGAAGAACTTCGCCGGCTTAACGGTTCCCACCACTATGTCTTCCCCGGCCGCAACCGGGTTAAGCACATCTCTCAAAACACGCTGATCTTTGCCCTCTACCGTCTCGGTTACCACAAGCTGATGACCGGGCACGGCTTCCGGACCTTGGCATCGACAATTCTGAATGAAGCCAGGAAGCCCACTGGCGAGCGTCTATTCCACGTGGACGTGATCGAACGCCAGCTTGCCCACACCGAGCTGAACCGCGTACGGGCAGCCTACGACCGTTCAGAACATTTGCCCGAGCGCGCCACCATGATGCAGTGGTGGGCCGATCACCTGGACGGCTTGCGCTGTGCGCGGATGTAAGCACCGTAGAAACCTCCGGTTGCCGGACAGCAACACCCTCCGAAATAATCGAAATAGTTAATTCTCAGCAGCTTTTTGTAAGCTCTTGATATTGAAGAGCTTACGCGAACTACGTACTTCTTTTGTTCTACTGCGAATAAACACGAATTGAAGGAGAAAGCCATGAATACGGGGGATGCAATTCTGCGTTTTGCCGATGTCTCGGCCAAAGTCGGCTTGCGCAGAACCGAGCTTTACAAACTGCGAGCCCAAGGGAAGTTTCCGAACCCGGTGAGCTTGGGCAAGCGTGCCGTGGGGTGGCGGGCGTCGGAATTGGACGCCTGGATTGCCAAGAGGAACCACCGCAAACCGGGGGAAACGGCGAGCCCAAGGAAGGCCAAGGCCTCGAAGTCAAGGAAAGCAGCGTGAGGGGAGTGCCATGACAAAGCAATATGACTTTCACGAATACGCCTGCATCTTTCCCATGATGGGCCTGGAAGATTACGACCGCCTTCTAGAAGACATTAAGCAGAACGGCCTGAAACAGTCCATCGTACTGTACAAGGACCAGATACTCGATGGCAGAAACCGCTACCAAGTGTGCCTGGATAATGGTCTGCCTATGGACTTTGTCGAGTACACAGGCAGTGATCCTCTTGGCCATGTCATCTCGCTCAATCTCACCCGCCGTCATTTGGACGCAAGCCAGCGGTCGTTGATCGCAGGAAGAATTGCTACGTTGAAACGGGGAAGGCCGGGGGAAAATCCATCAGCGGATGGAATTTCCGTGGCGCAGGCTGCAAAGGTGATGAGTGTCGGCACGGCTAGCGTCGAGCGTGCCAAGGCCGTACTCAAATCCGGCAATCCGGGGCTTATCGCTGCTGTTGAAAGCGGCGCAGTCTCGGTTACCAAGGGCGCCAAAATCGCCCAGGTAGTGCAGTACAAAGGCATTCCCGCGCTACAGAGAAAAGCCGAAGCAGGGGAAATATCCCCTAGAGATGCTGCCGTTATCGCAAAAGAGGAAAGGGGGACGCAGGAAAGGCTCGTCAATTCACCCGATGAGGAGAGGCGGGCCGCAATCGAGGCTATCAAGGCAAAGGAACAAAAACAGCAGCAAGAGTGGCAAGCCGCGAAAGCCAGGGATGAGCAGCGAAAAGAAGAGTTCAAAGCCCGCGCAGCGGTTATTGTTGCTGAGTTCAAGCGGGAGTTCAAAGATACGTTTTTAGCATGGTGGCTCAAGTGCGATTGGGAAATTAAAGACGTAATAACCGCCTATCTGGAACGGATATCGGAGAGCGCATACGGCATAGAAGATTGGGTGCGGGACGGGGACGAGAATGAAGAAACTAATGAGCTTGACTTCGAAGCAGTAGAAACTTTGGGGGCTAAAAAGCTGGTAGAAATACTATACGAAGGAGAACCAAGCACAGAGAAAGACCGCATAGCGAAAAGGATCGAAGCCAAATTACAAGAAGTACGTGGCTCCAAAGTTCGGTGTGCAGCGTGACTACCGGTACATCCGAAACCCGTCAAGGGCGGCGGCTCCGCGAACGTGCCGAGAGCAGGATCGCGGTGAGCTCGCCGTGGAGTGAACCTCCCCGGCAACAGAACTGGGAAGACGAAATCCAGGGGAAACTTAACGGCGATCTCGACAGGCTCGAAGCAACAGCCAATGACGACCGGCTGTTCTTCGAAGACCATCCTGGGCGGCGGTTTCACTTGCGGCTGGCTACGCCGCATGAGCGCTACCTGGACGCCGGACAAGCCTTGACATTGGTAGTCAACGTAGGTCCAGGGCTCCGTGTGCGCATAGGCGTGGCGGCCATCTTCAACGATGGGTTTGTGCCTGATGACGATGAGGGCGCTTGCAAAAAGCTCTTCGAGCAGCTTGCACCGTCGCTTTCGCCTCAAACCAGGTCATTGACCGAAACCGTCAATGCGGATCCCGGCCGCGAACGCAAGGTTGAGGGCAAGAAGCTCCGGGGCATTCTGGCCCGCGTGCAACCGCGGGATAGGACGCCAGCGGCCTGAAACCGGCAGGGAATAAATCGTAAATAAAAATGCGTACAGCATCATAGCAAGCAGGTCATGAACTACTTACCTACGCAAAGAAAAAACCCAATGGTGAACTGGGCTTTTCAAACTAACCGGAGAGCAAGTCCGGCGGAGCTTTTCAACGCGTAACTATATACATCCGCGTCGTAAGAAGATCAAGGTCCGTCAGCGCTGCTCTCTCCTGTTTTTACTAAATGAGGGGGCATGTAATGGCACATCGCAAAACTAAATCCACACCGCATTACGACTGGTCGCAAGACCCGCAAACGCAATCCGCGCTCAAACTGCGGATGCCTGATCGAAGCATTGAATTCTTGCGGGAGTTCATGCCTGACGGCAGTTGGGTTTTGGTCGCGATACCGCCAGACGGCGGTGCAACGGAAACGCGGACATTCGAGCCTTCGCAAGAGCCTGAACTCGTGCAGTGGATTGTCCGCCAGCAAGCCGCCTACCGGAACATCTATTTTCTCGTAGGCCAAACCAAGCCATCGGTGGCAGTGATCGCCAAGCCGTCAAAAGCGGCGATGGGCTACACGTGGTTCGCTTGGGCCGATCTGGACCCTCCCAAGACCATCGATCAGGGCGACGCTCGCGCCGTGCAAGTTGCGAAATCGGAAATCATAAAGCGGCTTGCTGCATTTCCGCTTAAGCCGGCCTTCCTCATTGATAGCGGTGGAGGCTTGCAGCCGTTGTGGGCGCTGAAAGATGCTTTCGAGTTTCCAAATGAAGCCGCGATTGCGGAATTCGAGAAAATCAACAAGGCACTCGCCAAGGCCCTTGGAGGCGATGCGTGCCACAATATCGATCGCGTTATGCGGTTGCCCGGCACCGTTAACTTCCCGAATGCAAAGAAACGGAAGCAAGGGCGGCACACAACGGTAGCGCGGCTTCTTAGAAGCAACCCAGAGGCCGAATACACCTTCGAAGAAATAGCGGCTTCTGTGGCCCCTTACGTAGAGCAGGAAGCTGCTGCAAACGGCGAAGCTGCCTTCGAGGATATTGGCACCGAGGAAGGCGACAAGATTTACGAACGGCTTCCACAATCGTTGCAGGAAAAACTCGATTTTGAAGATGAAGGCGACCGCAGGAAGCACGTCCATCACGTGCTTTTGAGCCTCTGCGAAGAGGGTTTGACGAACGCCGAAATACTCGAGGTCTCGGCCGGCCGCGCATTCCGCCGCAAGTTCAGCAAGCTGGCCTACATGAAGCGCGAGATCCGCAAGGCGCGGGCCGAGTGGAAACGAAAAGGGTCTAAGATCAACGGGCAAGCCGGCGACGATTTCGAGCCTATTGCTGAGGCAGCAGAACGCTGGACGGATCTTGGCAATGCGCGGCGCCTTGTCCGGCTTCATGGCGAGAATTTACGCTATGTGCCCGAATGGGGCAGGTGGCTGGCATGGGCGGGCCACACCTGGCAGCGCGATGCCACAGGCGGTGTGACGCGCCTCGCCAAGCAGACGATCGAGAGCCTGCATGCAGAAGCAGCGGGATTGAGAGATGAAGCGCGCCGTACGGAGCTGCGAAAGTTTGCCATAAAATGCGAAGCCGCCGCGCGCATCCAAGGCATGATAGAGCTGGCAAAAACCGAGCTGCCCGTAATCCTCGCAGCGGAAGCGATTGACGGCGATCCCTGGCTCGCCGGCGTGAAGAATGGCGTCATTGAGCTTAAGACGCGAACATTCCGCCCTGGAAGGCGGGAAGACAATATTACGCGAGTACTAGGCGTCGACTATGATCCCGGCGCCAGGTGTCCGCGCTGGCTTGAATTTCTTGCGCGCATCATGGCGCGTGACGCGGAGTTGATCGCCTATCTTGCCCGTGCGGTTGGTTACAGCTTGACGGGGCGTACCATCGAAGAAGTGATCTTCATTCTTTATGGGCTTGGAGCCAACGGCAAAACGACGTTCCGGGAGGTGATATTTGCGCTCTTGGGAGATTATGCGCTGGCGTCGAACGCGGACCTGCTCATGACACGAAAGAACGCAGGCGGGGCAACGCCTGAAGTAGCCGCGCTGCACGGTGCCCGTTTTGTGGCTGTGAATGAAACCGCGGAGGGCGATTTTTTGAACGAAGCCCGAGTTAAATTCGTGACCGGCACAGACAAGATTGCAGGCCGGATGCTTCATGAAAACTACGTCACATTCGGTCCTACACACAAAACGTGGATCACCACAAACCACCGGCCTATCGTGCGTGGAACCGACGAAGGCATATGGCGGCGCTTGCAGTTGATCCCATTCACGGAAACGATACCTTTCAAAGAACGTGACCGCGATTTCCGCCAGAAGCATCTTATGCCCGAACTGGCAGGCATTCTGAATTGGGCGCTTGACGGATTGCAAGACTATTTGAGGCAAGGGCTCAATCCTCCGGAGCGCGTAAAAGCCTCTATAGCTGATTACCAAGACGACATGGATGTCATCGGCCAATGGCTGGCAGCGCGTACGGTTTCAGATGCGAGCGCAAAGATACGCACTGCGGTTCTCCACAGTGACTATGCGAAGTGGTCGCAGGATGAAATAGGCTGGCAGCGTACGCCTAAGGCCTTCGGGCGGGCGCTTATGAACCGTGGTTTCAAAACAAGCAAAGGTGCGCAAGGGGCAAGAATGATAAAAGGGCTCAGGCTGCGAAATGATAGCGGATTGTTTCGCAGCGATCCGGCTGACGAATTGGCGCCTTTGCACTAACAGGTGGCGTTTGGTGGCGTTTTGTGGGGTGTTTTACCAGATTTTCTATATATTTTTTTCTTACGAGGGGAAAATGGGAAAATAGGTCTTCAA
>JBAUNL010000141.1:0-6326 GCA_049579205.1 Rhodomicrobium sp.
TCTTCTCGAAGTTCGGCGGCAATCTTGGCGAGACCGGCGCGGTTTCCTTCGGGTTCAAGCGTGTTGGCGAAATCGAATATCCGCTTTCTGCGGCAAGCCCGGACGCGATGCTTGAGGCCGCGATCGAGGCCGGAGCCGAAGATTGCGAGAGCGGTCCCGATCGCCATTGGCTGACGGCGAGCGTTGAGGCTTTCCATGAGGTGTCTGCCGCGCTCGAAGCCAAGTTTGGCCCCGCCAAGTCGGCTGCCATCGCGTGGCGCCCGCAAAACACTGTCGATGTCGATGAGGAGAGGGGTGAAAAGCTGCTGAAGCTGATCGATGCGCTCGAAGATTCGGACGATGTGCAGGCCGTTTATGCGAACTTCGAGATGAACGACAAGGTTATGGAACGGCTCAGCGCCTAGGGCATGCTCGGCAAAAGTGGTGCGGGTTTAAAGTTTCATATTTCCGCTTCGTCGCCATAGCTCCCGAGACTAGCCCAGCGGATGGGCAAAATGCCAGGCTTTTAGGCGCGCCAATCTACCAACTGCACGGCAGAACCCTATCTCGTTATTTCCGCTTGGCACTAAGAAGAGGCCGTCGGCGCCGCGTCCGCTTTGAGGTCCGGAACCGGTTATTGTCCTGCCGATTGATGGCACAAACCACGAGGTCAGCTCACCACCCCTTTCCGGACTTTGCCTCTCCGTTAAGCCAACAGGCAGGTCGGGGTCGATTGCTGACTCAACAAGCCAAAAAGTCTTTAGCCGCTCTACCTCCAGCCGCGGACATTGCTTGGAGATGTTGGAGGGAGTGAATAATTGTTATCCATTCCATCTTAGGACAGGATACTGACCGTTCGATTTGTCTGAAAAAGGAGCCTTGTTCGTGGAAAGGCCGCCTCGTGGCATGAAGAACTTGAGCAAGTGGCTGAGCTACATCCTCCGCCACGAACCTCACTCAATCGGCCTTGAGCTTGACGAGGGTGGATGGGCGCTGCTCTCGGACCTGATCGCTAAGAGCGCCACTGCGGGTAAGACATTCACCCGCGAGCAAATCCTTGAAACGATCCGAACGATAGGCAGCGTTTTACTCTGTCGCCAGACGGATTGCGGATGCGCGCCGCAAAGGGACATTCAATCTCGATTGACCTCACGCTGAAACCGAAGAAACCGCCTATGGTTCTTTGGCATGGGACAGCCACGCGCTTTCTGACGTCAATTCGCAAGCAGGGCTTGCTTCCGATGGGAAGGACTCACGTTCACCTTTCACCAGATAAGGAGACAGCTCTGAAGGTTGGTGGGCGTCACGGGTCTGCGCTAGCTCTGCAGGTCAACACTTGGAGAATGTATGAAAACGGCGCGGAGTTTCTCCAAGCCGACAATGGTGTTTGGCTGGTGCGGGATGTTTCCCCGCAATACCTGTCCGAAGTCGGACTTCCCTTTGGAATAAGGAGGTTGCCTTCTAGGCCGCCGAAAGGGCTTGCGCTGTTGGAATTATCTGAGCCAAGGGCTTAATGACGCTGTCTATGGCAGAACATCGGACGGTTCCCGGAAGCTGCTCCCAACCTATGACCCCGCATGTGATATTGCTTCAGCACTCAACCAAAGGCCAGGCGCGCGCATGGTTTACGTCACGTCGCAAACAGCCTCTGGGATTGAAGAAGTTGTTTTCGATACATTGGCAGACTGTAATCCTGAGCCGTTGATTCAGGAGCTTTCAGATGCATTCTGTGATCTGGCCGAAAATCCTGACCTGGGTGGATCGATTCCAGGATACGCCGAGTGCCTACGAGCATTCGTTAGGTTTAGCGCTGCCAATGCGGCGTTATTCTATACTGTTACGGATCCAACCATCACCATAACAAGCTACGTCGATGAGCACTATAGGCTTAATGGCGTCTTTGACACGCGTGGTTGGAACGACGCCGCAGATTGAACCCAGTTGTGCTATACGTTCTAAAGCGGAAAGCCTCGCGACTTTCCGGAAGTCCGGAAACGGCCTTGATCACGCGTAGCGGAGCAGATCAGGCGGACGCCAACCTTTGGCCCGCGCCTGGATCACGGCATCGCAAAACCGGTATGATCCTGACCGTGGCCGCTAAGTCAAAATCTTCTAGTTATTGACACATCGTAAGCGCTAATATTCGGAGGGTTTTTTTGCGGAGGCTACCCATGGCGATGTACCACGCCGGCAATAGGGAGTTTCAAGACCGCTTCGGCTCGAGACCGCTTGCCGATCGGCTAGTTGAGCGCCTATGGTGCGACCATTTCAACGAAGCAGATAAGACCTTCATCGAAAGCGTGGGGTTTTTCTTCCTCGCCACCGCCGATGCGGAAGGCCACCCGGACTGCTCTTTTAAAGGAGGCCCACCCGGCTTTGTGCGCGTTCTTGAGCCGAGACTGCTTGCCTTTCCCGATTACGACGGCAACGGCATGTACAAGAGCCTCGGCAATATCCGGGTCAATTCTCAGGTCGGCCTGCTATTCATCTCCATGGCGGAAAAGCCCCAGCGTCTTCGTGTCAACGGCCGGGCCACGCTGCATTTTGAGGAGCCTGAACTCCGCGGAATTCCTGGCGCCCAGGGGATTATTCGGGTTGTCCCTGAGCACGTTTTTCCGAATTGCCCTCGCTACATCCCAAATCTCAAGACGGGTGAGCCGTCTCAATATCTTCCTTGCCAAGGGGTTGAACCTACCGAGCCAGCCTGGAAGACATTCGATTCGTTTAAGGATGTGGTGCCTCCACGCCGACTTTGATGTCAATCGTCAAAGTCGCCTGGAGACTTTTCTTCGGCAAGACCTTCAGCAGCAGACGCTTTCCTTGCCTGCGAGATAGGCCGCTTTCGGCCTCAACCGCCATAAGGCATTGCGTCGGAGATGATCTAACGGAGCGTCCGCATTCAACCCTTCTCGGACATAAAGCCTATTCGACCTTCCAGGACCGGTCCGGGTCAGACTCGGGAGCCTTAGGCTTAGGAAGCCTATTCCAGTTCGCTCTCGAAAGCTGACATAGCGTAGATGCCGCTTGCGTCTTCGAGCCGGGTGCCCGGCGAGGACTCCATACTTGATTAAGATCAAAGCCACCTGAACCTCCACCCGCCATGTTCGAAAGAGGAGCGCTTGGCGTTAGCCGCATGCGCTGAAGGCATGGAGGGTTGGCATGGACATAACGGCCGCAGTAACCGACCGTGGGCGGGTGTACGACTGGATCGGAGCGGCGGTGGCCTTGGCGGCGCTTGTGCTCGGTCTATGGATCGCAGAGCGTGCGGTCAGCGTGGATCAGGTCATGTCCTTCCACGCGGTCCTTTTCACGCTCGCGGCGCTTGCCGGCGCGGCATTGCTCATCAGCGGCTTCAACGGTTCAGCCGCAAAGTCGGATGGCCTTTATTCCGATAACGTCGTCAAAGCCGCCACCATCGCCACCGTATTCTGGGGCATCGTAGGCTTCCTGGTCGGCGACATCCTGGCCTGGCAGCTGTCCTTTCCTGCGCTCAATCTCGATCTGCCGTGGACCAACTTCGGACGCTTGCGCCCCGTCCATACCTCGGCCGTGATTTTCGCATTCGGCGGGAATGCGCTCTTGGCGACCTCGTTCTACGTCGTCCAGCGCACCTCGAAGGCGCGGCTTTGGGGCCGCTATCTCCCGTGGTTCGTCTTCTGGGGCTATCAGCTTTTCCTGCTAATGGCCGCGTCCGGCTACGTGCTGGGCGTGACGCAGGGCAAGGAATATGCCGAGCCTGAATGGTATAGCGATTTTTGGCTGACTGTCGTTTGGGTTGCGTATCTGCTCGTCTTTCTCGGTACGCTCTGGAAGCGAAAAGAGCCGCACATTTACGTAGCCAACTGGTTCTATCTCGCCTTCATCATCACGGTGGCGATGCTGCACATCGTGAACAATCTGGCGCTGCCGGTCTCGTTCTTCGGCACCAAAAGCTATCAGGTCTATTCAGGCGTACAGGACGCCATGACGCAATGGTGGTACGGCCATAACGCGGTTGGCTTCTTCCTCACGGCCGGCTTCCTCGGAATGATGTATTACTTCGTTCCGAAGCGCGCGGAGCGCCCCATTTACTCTTACAAGCTCTCGATCGTTCACTTCTGGTCCTTGATTTCTCTCTATATCTGGGCCGGTCCGCACCACCTGCACTACACCGCATTACCGGACTGGGCGCAGACGCTCGGGATGACCTTCTCCATCATGCTGTGGATGCCCTCCTGGGGCGGCATGATCAATGGTCTCATGACGCTTTCCGGCGCGTGGGACAAGCTGCGCACCGACCCGGTCATCCGCTTCCTAGTCGTCTCGGTGGCCTTCTACGGCATGTCCACTTTCGAGGGGCCGGTTATGTCCATTCGCGCGGTCAACTCACTCAGCCACTATACCGACTGGACTATCGGCCACGTTCATTCGGGCGCATTGGGATGGGTCGGCATGATCTCTTTCGGCGCCGTCTATTGCCTCGTGCCATGGCTTTGGAAGAGGAATGGTCTCTATTCGCAGCGGCTTGTCGAGTGGCACTTCTGGATCGCGACCATCGGCATCCTGCTCTACATCACCTCCATGTGGGTGTCAGGCATCATGCAGGGCCTCATGTGGCGCGCCACCGATAGCCTTGGCTTCCTGCAATATTCCTTCGTCGAAAGCACCGAGGCGATGCACCCCTACTACATCATCCGCGCGACCGGAGGACTGCTCTTTGTGCTGGGCTCACTGATCATGGCCTACAACATCTTCCGCACCATTCGCGGGGATGCTCCTGTCGATGTCAAAGAACAACCTCGCATTGCAGCAGCTCCGGAACTGCGCATGCCGCAGCCGCTGCCGGCGGAATAGGAGGCATCCATGAAATTGAAATTGAGCCACGCCCCCTTTGAGAAGTATTCGCTCGTCCTGCTGATGGGCATCCTCATCGTCGTCGCTATCGGCGGCCTCGTCGAGATCGTGCCTCTGTTCTACCTGAAATCCACCATCGAGAAGGTGGATGGAATGCGGCCCTATTCGCCGCTGGAGCTGGCCGGGCGCGACATTTATGTGCGCGAAGGCTGCTACCTCTGCCACAGCCAGATGATCCGCACGCTTAAGGATGAAGTCGAGCGGTATGGTCACTACAGCCTTGCCGCCGAGAGCATGTACGATCACCCATTTCAATGGGGCTCGAAGCGCACCGGGCCGGATCTCGCCCGCGTTGGCGGAAAGTATTCGGACGACTGGCACGTCGCGCATATGACCAACCCGCGTTCCGTTGTGCCTGAGAGCATCATGCCGGGCTATCCATTCCTAGGCGCCCGGCTGCTCGATTACGGTGACATCGCCGAACGAATGAAAACGCTACGGGCTGTGGGTGTGCCCTATTCCGAGGAGATGATCGCGAACGCAAAGACTGATCTCGTAGCTCAAACCGATCCGGATGGAGCAGGGGCGGCGGCAGTCCTTCAACGCTACCCGAAAGCGCAGATCCGCAAATTCGACGGCAAGCCCGGCCAAGTGAGCGAACTCGATGCGGTCGTAGCCTATCTGCAAATGCTCGGCACTCTCGTGGAATTCGCGAAATACGACGAATCCGGCCCTAACCTCCGCTAAGGCACGAAGCAATGACCTACGAATCCATTCAGTCGATCTCGGCCCTAACCGGCCTCCTCCTCTTCGTGACGCTCTTCACCGGCGTGCTGATCTACGTGTTCTGGCCCGGGAACGCCAAGGGCTTCGATGAAGCAAGTCTGATCCCATTCCACAAGGATGAGCCAAGCGCAGGAGGGCAGTCATGACCGCCAGGCGCGAAATAGACCTGCATAGCGGCGTCGAAACTACCGGCCATGAATGGGATGGGATCACGGAGCTGAACAAGCCGCTTCCCAGATGGTGGCTCTATGTCTTCTACGCCACGATAGTTTGGGCCTTCGCCTACTGGGTGGCTTATCCAGCTTGGCCGATGATCTCCGGCTATACGAAGGGGATGCTTGGTTACAGTGAACGCAGCCGCGTCAATGAAAGCCTGGCGGCGTCAAGAGCGGCCCAGTCCCAATTTAATGACGCGATCGCCAAGGCGAGCCTCAAGGAAATCGAAGCAGATCCGAAACTACTCGAGTTCGCCGTCGCAGGCGGCAAGGCTGCATTCGGGAACAATTGCGCCGGCTGCCATGGCAGGGGCGCGCAGGGCTCCGCCGGCTATCCCAACTTGAACGATGACGATTGGATTTGGGGCGGCACCTTGGACGCTATTCACCAAACCATCTCTTATGGCGCCCGTAACGGGTCGGATCAGGCGAGGATCAGCCAGATGCCACGCTTCGGCGCCGACAACCTACTCACGCCGGCACAGATCAACGATGCTGCCGAATATGTGCGCT
>JBAUNL010000142.1:0-13673 GCA_049579205.1 Rhodomicrobium sp.
GCGAGTTGACAGCCCAGTGTGAAACCAGCAAGGCACGTGCGCCCGCAAAGAAGAACGCGCGGGCCAGGCCCGAAAGCGCATCGGCGCCAACCCGCCTTCCCGAAGCCGTATTGCAGGCTGAGAGCACGGCCCAATCCGCGTTCAATTGAAGTGTGGCCACCTCGGAGGCAGTCAGCAGGGCATCATCTGCTTTCACCGAGTGCGGTGGCAGCGTAAGGACGAGAGCCGGTTCGCGCAGGCCGCTCAAGTCACCGGCCACGAGACCATGTGTCGCAAAGTGCAGGATGCGATAATCTTTGAGCGGTGTAACTTTAAGGCGTGCTTTTGTGGCTTCATCCCCCACGATGATGTTCTCTTCAGAGGCCCCTAGCGTTCGCGCAACCGTTCGCAGCTCATCCGCCGTCTCCGGCAAGGGTGCCAGTGTTTGCAGCAGCCGCACATCGGCAGCGCCATTGCGATAAAGGGTGGCGAGCGAAAGCTGCCGATCTCCGCCGCCCCGGCCGTTTCCGGCTGCTGGGGGCGAATCGCCAAATGTGGGGTCGCCGATGCCGAAGTACGGCTTCACGGCGACCCCGCTGGCCGCGAAGTTGCGCAAAGCGCTCAAAGACTGCACCGAGGGGAGAACGCTGAGTGCATGCCGGCGGATGAGCCACTTCGCTTGTTTTAGTGCCTCTGCTCCTGTTAAGCCGCTACGCGGCGCCTCGGTGACGAGGACCTGGAAGGGTAAGCTGCTTAGCGGTCCCGTTGGCACGAGGAGCAGATGCCGCTTGCCTGAAAGCATCGGCGAGAAACGATCGAGCAGCAGCGCATAGAGGTTGTAAGCCCGGCTGATATCAAAGCTCTCCGGGATTCCATCCGCTTGCGGCTCGAGACCCCGGCGCAATGCCCTGACCTCTTCCGCCAAAGCGGCTTCCCCCGCGCTGACAACCACCCAGTCCGCGCGGTCGCGCGTGACCGCCCAAACGAGGGAGGTCTGCGGACCGGTTAAGACTGCGACCAGCGCCTCATCTTCTCCGAGCAGTTTCTGCGTCTCATCCACTGTCAGAGGGACCGGTTCAGCCAGAGAGAGATAGTCAGGGAAGCGTCTGACGATGCCAGCACGCAACACAGTCAGTTCTCGTTCGAGGCGCCCGCTTTCAGCCAAGCGCGCCGTCCGGGTGCTGTTGAACTCGGCATAGCCAGGCAGCTGCCGCTCGGCGGCAACCAACCGTTGGCTCAGTTGATTGATTTCGCGTGCTGCTTGCGCGGCTTGAGCGGAAAGCGCATTGAGTTCCTTTGATATCGCCGTGCGCTTGCTTTCGCTTGTCTCGCATCCGTTGTTACGGGCGCCGGCCGGGCAGCGTTTCAGCTCATCTTGGAGGCGCTCGATGAGCTCCTTCTGGCGCTTCAGGACGGGCGCGTTGTCCCTGGACCGTGCGATGCTCGTAGCCCGAAATACCTCGAGCGTCTCGCGGTAGCTCAGATCAGCCTGTTGGACTTTGCCCCATGCGGCTAATGCTTTCACATCCAGCCTGTTCAACGCAAGGATTCGACGGTTGTGCATTTCGAGGTCGCGGATGGCGCGTCCCCGGTCCGTTTCGCCTGCGCTGAGGCGCGCTGTCATCTTTGCCAAAGCTGAGGCGGCTGATGTTGCCCAAGCGCGCTGACCGGCCGCAAAGGTTTCGTCCATGAGCGCGGCTTGATCTGCGCCCGGCTGCTGGCGAAGACCCCAAGCCGCCTGCGCCAAGCCAACGAAGATCTCGCGATGTTCTTTGATGCCCGCTTCGATCACGGACCGTGCCAGAGCTTCCGCCGCTGTCTCACTGGTTAATTGCTGCACCGCCTTGCGGTAGTTGGCGAGAGCGGCCGGGAAATCGCGGAGCGTAAGATGCACCGCGCCGAGACCGGAATAAGCACCAGCAGCAATGGCGTGCTCGCCGAGCAAATCGTTCCAGATTTTGAGTTCCCGCATAAAAAGTGCTTCAGCTTCGGCAGGCCGGTTCAACTTGAGGACGACGTGTCCAAGCCGTTCCAGCCCGGCGGCGACCCCTGCACTATCAGGTCCATAAACGATCTCCCGAATATGAACAGATTGGGAATATTGGCGCTCGGCCTGGTCGAAGTCTCCAGCAGCCTCTGCGGCGTAGCCGACACCGTAGGTTTGAATACTGACCTGTTCGCTGTCCGGACCAAATTCTTTGATCGTTAGCGCCAGAGCTTGCTGACCAGTTTGGAGCGCTTCGCGATAAGACCCAGCTTGATAGAGTTCGGCCGATTTTTCCTGAAGGAGTTTGAGCTTTTCGGACAGGGCCGCAGCTCGAACCGCCGGAGCGCTTACCGCTGCCGCGAACAAAAGCCCCAAGGTTAAAAAGAAACTGCCGAGAGCTTTCATCCCGTGCCCCACAAAACGCCCTTTGCATTCGCAGTCCGGCAGCCTTGAGGGTAAAAATCATAGCCAGGACTTTGGCCGTCTTACTTCCCCGGGCAGCCCGTCGTTAAATCGCCGCTGCGAGCGATTGGCTTACCGTTGACCAGGACATTGGATGCACCCCCAACGGTGACGCCGCCGCAGGCCGTCCTGTCACCCGCTGTTACGGCTGCACGGCCGTTTATGAAAACGTTCTTGGACCCGCCGGCAATGGGCTGTTTATCATCGGCTGTGTCGCCTTTCCGGGCAGCAGCTTGCCCGCCCGCGCTGACATCGCCGCTTCCCTCGACAATGACCGCCGGCGAGCCGGACGGCAAATTTGCATTTTGAGCCTTAACTGGTGCGGCTATCAAGAGTAAAGCTAACGCCGGCACCATTACATCGAGGACCTCTCGGCGTTTCATCTCGTGCTCCCAAAACCGGAACTACCAGGCAGCCTTTGACCTATAGGCGCGGTGTATGGCTGAATGGCGGCTTTCGGTGATTTTGGCGTGAGAATCTTGAGTGTAAGTCATTATCGGACTCCTCCGCGTGGGCGGCCTCAGACGCCTCCCTCGAAACTGCCTCCCCGATATGCCCAGCCCGTGACGCGCGCTTCGATCACTGAAAATGCCGCGTAAAGACCGATGCCGAGGGCGGCGAGAATGAACAGGCCCGCGAAAACCAGTGGCACATCGAAACTGGAACTCGCAATCATCATCAGATTTCCAATTCCCCTGTTTGAAGCCACGGTCTCGGAAATCACGGTGCCAACAAATGCAAGGGTTGCCGCGACTTTCAACGACGCAAAAAAGTAAGGCATCGTGCGGGGTAGGCCGACATTCCAAAGGATTTCCAATCTGGTGGCGCCGAGAGTTTTCATCACGTCACGCAGCTCGGGCTCGGTTGCGGCTAGCCCCGTGGCAACATTTACGACAATGGGGAAGATGCACATAATCATAGCCGTAAGAATTGCGGGCACCGTTCCGGCCCCAAACCAAAGAACGAAAATTGGTACGACTGCGACTTTGGGGATGGAAGAAAAGCCAACCAGCATTGGGTAGGCCGCATCGTAAGCAAGCCTCGACGACCCTATCAGCATGCCAAGGAACACGCCGATCAAAATACCGAAAGCAAAGCCGGCAAGCGTTGTGTAGAGGGTTTGGATGGCATGCGGCCAAATGGCCGGGAAACGTGTCCAGAGGGTCAGCATGATCTCGCTTGGCCGCGGAAGCACAATATCCGGGACTTGAAATGCGAGACACAACAACTCCCACGCCGCGAAAAAGCCGAGAATGAACAGCCATGCCAGAATTTTGCGTTGGGAAACGCCGGTCATGACAAAACATGTTGCGGCGCGCGCGCCGCGACGATGCGCTCGCGGAGCCGTTGGGTCAGAGAGACGAAGTCGGGCCGGAAGGAGATATCGATACTGCGGGGCCGCGCAAAGGGGACCTCGCTGTCATCTACGATGCGCCCAGGGCGCGCTTGCATCACGCAGACGCGCGACGCGAGGTAAGCGGCTTCCTTCAAGTCATGTGTCACAAGGACGACCGTTGGGCGCTTTTCAAACCAAAGCGCCTGCATGATTTCCCAAAGCTCCTCGCGGGTGAACTGATCGAGGGCGCCGAAAGGCTCGTCGAGCAGCAGTAGGGTTGGCTCGTGGATCAAAGCGCGGCAAAGCGATGCGCGCTGCTGCATTCCTCCCGAAAGCTGCCAAGGAAATTTGTCGCCGAAACCGCCGAGGCCAACCTGTTCCAGGGAAACTTCAACGCGATCGCGATATTCGGAGTGCCGCTTCTTGCGGAAACTCCGCTTGAAGGGCTGTACGATCTTGAGCGGCAGCATGATGTTGTCGCGGACGTTGAGCCACGGCAGCAAGGTCGGGTTTTGAAATGCCATCCCAATGCGGATGTGGCTCGCACCAATTTCGCGGCCGGCGACGAACACATTCCCCGCCGTCGCTTTGAGGGTGCCGGCGATAAGCTTCAGGATCGTAGACTTGCCGCATCCGGAAGGTCCGACTAGAGCTACGAAATCGCCATGCGCCACGCGGAGAGAAGTCTCTGCTAGTGCTGTGATCGGGTTTTTCGAATCTCCGAAGGTGACCTCTACCTTTTCGATGTCGATGACGCTGCGGGATCTAGCTGCCACTGGCCGGGTGGGCGCATCTATCACGAGTGGCTCTTTCTTTCGGTGATGGCAGCCAGCGTCTGATCCTGATTGCGCGGTGCCGGAAGTGGCATCTGCTGAAATCTATGAACGGACCGGCCCCAACCGCGCGCCTCGTTTTGTAATTTCCGGTCTTTCATCACGAACTTACCGCGCACCAGAGTGTGGATTGGAAGCGCCGTTACCTCGCGTCCATCCCATGGGGAGGCCTTCGCGCGCGATTGGATCTGCTCGTCGTCGATCTTCCAGCGGCGATTAAGATCAACGATAGCAAGATCGGCATCGGAGCCAGGTGCGATCGCACCTTTGCGCGGATAAAGGCCCCATGCTTTGGCCGGTTTTTCCGCGCTCCACCGGACATAATCCCGAAGCGTGCCGCGCCCGCGAGACACCTCCGTGAGCATGAGCGGCATCTGAGTTTCGACGCCGGGGAAGCCGCAATCGACAGTCCAAATATCGGAGCGGGTCTTCTCCTCGCGTGCATGAGGCGCGTGATCGGTGGCGATCATGTCGATGGTGCCGTTCAATAGGCCCTGCCAGAGCGGTGCCCGGTTGAAGCCCTCGCGCACAGGAGGGTTGACCCTTACAATTCCGCCCACCTTTTCGTAATCGGATTCCGATAACAGCAGATAATGAGGGCATGTCTCGCCGGTGACATCCACTCCGCGCGCTTTGGCTTCGGCCAAAGGCCGCAATTCAGCTGCCGATGAGATATGCAGGATGTGAATGCGCGCGCCTGTCCATTCGGCAAGGACTGCGGCCCGCGAAACCGCTTCGATCGCCACGACGGCCGGGCGCGAGGCAAGATGCGCAATCGGAGTGTTTATGCCGGCGGTGCGAAGACGCGCTTCCCGGCGTTCCATGATCGAATTCGTCTCGGCATGCAGGGCTATCCGCTTCCCCGTAGGGGCCACGATCTCGAATGCTTCGAGCATCGCGCCAGTTGTGGGGCAGGGGATGCGGCCGAAGGTATTGCCCATATAAAGTTTGAAGCCGATCACGCCACCCTCGATCAACGCAGGCACATGGGTGATGCTGTCCTCGCCGAGCACGGGATAAAGGCCATAATCCACATAGGACTTTGAGGCCGCGATCCTGTGCTTACCGGCTAGCGTTTCCGGTGATGATACGGTTGGCACCGTGTTTGGCATGTCGAAAACGGTGGTTACGCCGCCAAAGGCCGCACCGGCAGATCCGCTTTCAAAATCCTCCTTGTGGGGGTAGCCAGGGTCCCGGAAATGCACATGGACATCTATCGCACCCGGCAGGATGTGAAGGCCGGAAGCGTCGAGAATTTCAGTTGCCGGCGGCATCACTTCCTGCATCCCGATGGCGAGGATAGCGCCATCCTTTACCGCGATGCTGGCGCGACATTCCGCATCGGGGGAAACAATGATGCCGCCATTGATGACGAGATCCGCGGTGCCGCTTTCCACCATCGCCGTTCCCTATAAGGCCGCCCAGCCGCCATCGACCGGGAGATCGGCGCCTGTGATTTGGCGCGACACGTCGCTGGCAAGAAAAAGACATGCATTGGCAACGTCAACATCGGTGCTTATGCGTTTGAGCGCATATTCGCTCGCATGGCGGGCGGCTGCTTCATCTTCCGTGATGCCAAGTTTCTGCGCCATGTCGCGGCAAACTTTTTCCCGGAAACGCGGGCCCTCGACCATACCGGGTGCGACACAGTTCACATTGATGTTGTAAGCGCCAGCCTCGGCCGCGAAGCTCTTTGTGATGCCGCGAAGGCCCCATTTCGAAGCCGAATAGGCAAGACGGCCAGCCCGGCCGCGCATCCCAAAGGTTCCGCCAACATTGACGATCTTGCCATAGCGCCGCTTCATCATCATCGGCAGCACGGCACGGATTGTGTGAAAACATCCGTTCATGTTCAACGTAATGATGCCCTCGAACTCTTCAGGCGTCGTCTCTGCCCCGGTCTTTCCTATTGGCCCCGACCCACCGGCGACATTGACAAGAATGTCGATTCGGCCGAGTTCCTCCTCGACATATCGTGCGGCGGCATCGCACTGTTCGGCCCTCGTGACTTCACAAGCGATAACGATGGCTTCACCACCAGCGCTAGTAATCTCCTCGGCGAGCGGTGCGATTGCACTTGTGTCCCTGCCAAGCAGCGCGAGCCTTGATCCTTCCGAGGCGAAGGCCCGCGTTATTGCCGCGCCCATTCCCTTTGCGGGGCCGGTAATGAGGACCGTCCTGTTTTCGAGCATTAGGTTCATTGCATTCTTCAGAGTAAATTGATTGCCTCGAAAAATGGCTGGATCAGCTCGCGGGGCGAATGACGTTAGGCCTTTCACTTGCGGGCGGCAGAAAGCTCCTGTCGAAAATCTCGGTTATTGCAGGAGTACGCGGTAGGTCCTTTGCCACCGCGATGATTTTGATCGATTTCTCAAGCCGCTCATCGCTGACATCGCCAAGACCGGTCTTAGCCACTTCCGGATGGCTCATGTCGTTGGCAAGGGTAGCTTTGAGCCGCTCAAGCTCGATGTCTTGCTTGATCAAAGGCTCGCGCGTTGCAACTGCCGCGACTGCGGCCTTCGGATCGGCCATCGCATCCTTGATCCCGTGATTGATAGCCCGGAGGAAACCCTTGACGGCTTCGGGATGCTTGGAAACGAAATCTCGCGACACGATGATGGTATTGGAGTAAAGGTCCATTCCGTAGTCGCCATATCTAATGAACCGCAACTGCTTGTCGGAATCGACGCCGATCAATTTTGCGCTGAACCGAATAGTGTTCACATAGCCAAAGACGCCGATCACTTGCCCTTGCATGAGCATCTGCTCACGCAGGCTCGGCTGCATGTTGACGATCTCGATCTTTGAGCAGTCTATTTTCGCGATGCTGCAAAAAGCCGGGAAAAGCTTCAATGCTCCATCGTTGGCAGCGCCGCCGAGCTTTTGGCCTTCGAGGCCGGCCGGGGTTTTGATCGGACTGTCTGCCCTTACCGCGATTGTGAAAGGCGGCTTGTTATAGAGCATGTAGACGGCGACCGGCAGTCCATCGGTCTTTTTACCTGCAAGTTCGATCAGCGCATTGATATCGCCGAAGCCCATGTCGTAGGTGCCGTTGGCGACCAGCGGCACCGCAGCGCCCGACCCATTTCCCTGGTCGAACGTGACTTCGAGGCCTTCCTGCTTGAAATAACCATGGTCCTCCGCAAGGAAAAACATGCCCTGCGGCCCCTCATATTTCCAGTTCAGGACAAACTTGATTCTTGTTTCGGCCTGAGCGGGGTCGAAGCTCGCCGCGATCGTCAGAGCGAAGCCAAGCAAGCCTACCCAAAGTGCTCTGCATTCCCTCATCTACGTTCTCCCGGCGAGTGCCGCACTGAAATCCTCATAAGGGAGCGTAGGTCTATGCAGTGATCCTGTCCGCTGCTATCTTTTTGCTTGAGCGGTGCAGAAAAGGGCTCACTCCCAATCAGTATGCGTCATCTAAGGTTGCTTTTTCATGTTCTCGAAGTTGTGCGGGCTGGCTCGATACGGGGCGCGGCCGAGCGGCTCAATCTCACACCTTCGGCGATGAACCGCAGAATTCAGGACCTGGAAGCGGAAATCGGGACACCCTTATTCGAGCGCTGGGCGCGTGGCGTGAGGCTGACGTCGGCCGGGGAGATGTTCGTTAGATACGCCCGCAGTCAAATTGCGGAAGCGGGCAGGCTCCGTTCACAAGTGGAAGATCTAAGGGGGCTCAGGCGCGGGCCTGTTCAGATCACGTGCAGTCAGGCCCTGGCCTTCGACTTCATGGCCGCCCGGATTGCTGATTTCCGGGCAAAGCATCCTAGAGTGATTTTCGAGGTCAAGGTGATGGACCATGAAAGAGCTTTGGCCGCACTCGGAACCTATGAAGCCGAACTCGCGCTGGTTTACGCTGCCGCGATGTCGCCTGCGCTGCGGGTGATTAAAACTATCCCGCAAGGGCTCGCGGTCATCGTTCGGGACGATCATCCGCTTGCGGCCCAAAAAATTCTCAGACTATCACAATGCGCGCCTTTCCCTGTGGCACTGCCGGATCGAAGTTTGGGCAGCCGCCAGCTTCTCGACGAAGTCGCAGCAAAGAGAGATTTCCACTTCAACGTCGTTGCCGAATCTAACTCGTTTGAAATGCTGAGAAGCTTGGTCTTGCGCTGCGATATGATCTCATTTCAGCTGGAAATCGGGGCACCTTCGTCCACATTGGGGACCGGATTGACCTCCCGTCCTTTGGATAAGCGCGATGTTCCCGCACTGGATTTGGTTTTATGCCAGTTGCGCGGGCGCAATCTTTCACCCATCGCCCTGACCTTCGCCGAGACGCTAGCCAAAAGCTTGGATGCTCTGGTCCCTGGTGAGTGATCGCCGGGAAGGGCTGAAGGAAGCCACAACTGCGAGAAGCCGAATGCCGTGGTTATGCGGCGGGAGTATCTGTAGCGGATAGTTCATGGATTGGAGGTGCGCTGCCGTCAACTCAGGTTCTTCAGAAAGTACGGTAGGTCTGGTTATAATGTTCGCTCCCCGGACTTGATCGAGACGGCACGGGAAATTAACCTAATGCCGTATCTCAGATCGGATTCACCCCTCTGGCCAGCGGAAATTATGCCCAACATCCCCAACATCGAGGCTTTTGCCGATGAACTGACAGCTATACGGCGCGATCTTCATGCTCATCCCGAAATTGGATTTGAAGAGAAGCGAACTTCGTCGATCGTGGCAGAGAAATTGAGTTCCTGGGGTATCGCCGTGCACCGCGGCTTAGGGCGCACCGGCGTTGTCGGCGTCTTAAAAGGGAATGGCGGCGGTAATCGGGCTATCGGACTTCGCGCGGATATGGATGCATTGCCAATGGAGGAAAAAACCAATCTCCCCTGGCGCTCCACTGTACCGAACCGCTTCCATGGCTGCGGCCACGATGGTCATACGGCCATGCTGTTGGGCGCCGCCCGCTATTTGGCGGAGACCGGCAATTTCGGAGGCACGGTCTATTTCATCTTCCAGCCCGCCGAAGAAGGGCTTGGCGGAGCACGTGCAATGCTCGGCGATGGGCTGTTCCAGCAATTTTCTTGTGATGAGATTTATGCGCTTCACAATGCTCCAGACCTCGATCCCGGACAGGTTGCCGTTCTGCCGGGACCTGCAATGGCCGGCGCCGATTTCTTCGACATCACGGTCAAAGGCTATGGCAGTCACGGAGCGATGCCGCACTTCTCTCGCGATCCAATAGTGGCGGCATCGGCGCTTGTCAGCGCCCTGCAAACCATTGTCAGCCGAAATGTCGTACCTCTCGAAGCGGCGGTCGTTTCCGTAACGCAGTTTCACGGCGGCTCAGCGCATAATGTCATTCCAGGAGAGGTGCAGCTTGCGGGAACGGCCCGGGCCTTTTCCGGGAAAGTCCGCGCTCAGATCCGGGAGCGCATGGTTTCAATTGCAAATGGCATTGCAGCAGCCTACGGCGTCGAAATCAGCATTGAGAACAGGAACATCTTTAGCGTCCTGGAAAACCATCCCGAACAATGCGATGTGGTCTCCCGCGCGGCAAAGGATATTGTCGGGAGCGAAGGTATGGTGGCCGCGCCGGTGCCCAAAATGGGCAGCGAGGATTTCGCGGATATGCTTCAAGCGGTCCCCGGTGCTTATTTCTGGGTTGGACATGCGGGATCGGTCCCCGTCCATAATCCGGGCTTCGTCCTGGACGATGATATCCTGCCTGTCGGCGCCAGCATCTTGGCTCGCATCATAGAAACAAGAATGCCATGCCAATAGAAACGGCTTTGCGAATAGCGGGCATACTATGAAAGTTGTCGTCGAAAATACCGAGGCTGATCTCGATGCGTTTTCCAGGTCGAAAGGCTGAAGGCGCGCCGGTCCCAAACGGCCAGCAAATGAAACCGAGACGCATAAATAATGAGGCGCCCCGGCCCTACGAAATGATGGAAAAAGCCGGGCGCTCTCGAACCATTATTCGCAGCGCTGGAACGATAAGCGATGGAACGGTATAAATTGAGTTTCAGCAGACCGCAGCCATGGAATGCTGGATTACTCAAGTCGAAAGTGCAGATTGATGCAGCGTTTCAATGCGGCCGAGCAAGCTTTGATCGACGTAACTCAATGCCACTCAGCGAGCTCAATCGTGACGTCTTCCGGGCCCTGCACGAAGACGAGCTTGCGGTCGTGGAAATCCATCATGTTGTTGCGCAGCTTCACGCCGGCCCCGGTAAGCCGCGCGATCTCGCCTTCCAAGTCATCGACTGAGTTGAGTGACTGACTTTAACTCCAAGCTCTTGGCTGGCGAGGCCGTAAAGCCTTTCGCGGGAACAGAACAGTCTGGCTTCATAAGGTCAAAGAGGCCTTGAGACATTGCGTCGAAGCAGGGTCTCTAAGCATCAATAACTGGTTCCATGTCCTTTTGAGACGAACACGGTTCTGAGCATCGAGGCTCAATGCGCCTGGGCCGCGTTGATGTTCCTCTACGGCTACCTGCTGATGCGGTTGAGCAGCCGAAGTAATTCGGGGGGTGGGCTCCCCTGGATATCATCGTTTCCGTTATCATAGGTTCAAGCCTCGTCGGAGGAACGCTGCAGCAATTCCAAATACTCCTCGAACATCATGTCCTGGTGCTCGGACGGATCGCATCCGGCGCGGCTTGGCTCTGCGCATCCAATGACTTGAATGCGGGACGGAGAGACTTCGCGCAACCGATAGCGTTCAGGTTCGCACTCAAAATTGATAAAGCTAAAATTAAGAACAAGTGACGGGCGGTAATTTACTGTTTACCATAACAGGAGGAGCGGATAGGGGCCGAGCCAAGCGGCATCTTTCCCTGTGCGTCCGTGCGGCCGAAGGCGGTGGCCATGAGCAAGATAAATCAACCGCCACTGGGAGGTGTTATGGCAAAATTGAATATCAACGGGCGAGATCTGTCTCTCGAAGTTCCGAGCGATACTCCGCTTTTGTGGGTCATACGCGAGCACTTGCAGATGACGGGCACGAAGTTCGGCTGCGGCGCGGGTCTCTGCGGCGCTTGCACCGTACATCTCAATGGCGAGGCCGTTCGTTCTTGCCAGACCGCGGTTTCCGATGCTGCGGGCAAAAGAATAGTAACCATCGAAGGATTAGATCCGAAGGGAGAGCATCCCCTTCAGCGCGCGTGGGTCGCCGAACAGGTACCCCAATGCGGATATTGCCAATCCGGCCAGATTATGCAGGCCGCATCGCTGCTTGCAAAAAACGCTAGCCCTACACGGCAGGAAGTCGTCAAGCACATGGATGGCAATTTGTGCCGGTGCATGACCTACACTCGCATCCAACGCGCTATTTTCCGCGCTGCCGCCGAAATGCGTGGCGAAAGGGGAGCATAAGCCATGACGAAGCACGAAAAAGCCGATGCGTTTTCGCATCTCAGCCGCCGCAACTTCCTTATTGGGTCAAGCGCGACCGGCATTCTGCTAGGTTATGCTGCTCTTCCGGAGATAGCTCTCGGAGCTGCGGGCGCACCAACCAATTTCGAGCCTTCGATATGGTATTCCATTAACAAGGATGGAAAGGTCGTCGTAACTGTCGGCAAGGCTGAGATGGGTCAGCACATTTCGAGTACGATGGCCCAAATCGTCGCCGAGGAACTGGAAGCTGCTTGGAAAGACGTTTCTGTGGTCCTTGCCTCCAACGACCCGAAGTATAACGATCCTTTGTTAGGTGCACAGATTACCGGTGGTAGCTGGAGCACCAACATGAACTTCGATGCCATGAGCCGGGCGGGCGCCGCTGGCCGCATAACGCTTGTCAAGGCCGGTGCCGGGATCATGGGCGTGGCCGAGGCGGAGTGCCGCGCGAGTAGTTCGCGCGTAACCCATACGAAATCGGGCAAGAGTGTAACCTACGCTCAAATCGTCAAGAGCGGTAAGGCCAACAAAAACTGGACTCCGGAGGAGCTCAAAGCGATCGCACTGAAAACTCCGGATCAATACGTTTTGATCGGGCGTTCCATTCAGCAGATCGACATTCCAGCCAAGACCAACGGGGCCACGAAGTTTGGTATCGATGCTTCCGTACCGGGAATGGTTTATGGAAAGCTTGCCCTGCCTCCAGTGCGGCATGGCGCAAAGGTAAAATCGGTCGATGACAGTGCAGCCAAAAAAGTTCCCGGATTCATCAAAGCCGTCGTAATCGACGACAAGACAGGAACGACGTCCGGCTGGGTTGTTGCCGTTGCCTCCACCTATTGGGGGGCGCACAAAGCGGCGGATGCACTGAAGATCGATTGGGATAAGGGTCCTTACGCCGATGTCTCCGATGCGTCGATTATCGCCGAGTCACGCCGCCTGCAACAGGAAGGAACCAAGGGCTTCCTTTTTGTTAAGGATGGCGATTCCGCAGGGGCCCTGGCAAGCGCGGCCAAGGTGATCGAAGCCGAATACCTGACCAGCATCAACATCCACTGCCCGATGGAGCCGATGAATGCACTTGCCGTGGAAAAGGACGGCATCTGGCACATCTACACCGGCAACCAGTTCAATACGCGCACAACCGCGATCGCGGCTGCAACTGCAGGCGTCGATCCGAAGAACGTCGTCATTCACCAGCACTATATTGGCGGCGGTTTTGGGCGCAGGCTGGAGTCCGATATGGTGGTCCCTGCTGTCGCAGCGGCCAAGGCGGTCGGGAAACCGGTTAAGGTCATTTACTCGCGCGAAGATGACATGACGATGGATTTCACCCGGCCGCTGACTTATCAGAAGATCAAAGTCGGGCTCGACGCCAATGGTCATCCCATCGCCATGGAGCATGACGTTATTGGTGCTTGGCCAACGGCGCGGTGGGGCATCCCAGCATTCCTTACCCCCGCAGTCGACAAGAAAGGCAGTCATGACGGCTTTACCGTCAACGGCGCGGACTACTGGTACACAATAGCGAACCATACTGTCCGTAACTTCGAGAACGAGCTTGCGCAGAATGCCACGCCTTCGGGGCAACTCCGTTCGGTCGCTCCGGGGTGGACGTTCTGGGCCGTGGAAAGCACTATCGACGAAATTGCGCATGCGAGCGGCAAAGACCCGGTCGATCTGCGCCTCGCCCTTCTCGATGCTGCCGGCGCAAATGCCGGCGACGGCAAGCCCAA
>JBAUNL010000143.1:0-7717 GCA_049579205.1 Rhodomicrobium sp.
GCTGGATGGCCCGCTAGCCACCGGCAGCGGCTTCCAGAGCCTTTATATCGATCTTCTTCATCTGCATCATCGCGGCCATAACGCGCCCGGCTTTTTTGGGATCGCCGGTCATCAGCGCCGGAAGGCCCGCGTAGTTGATCTGCCAGGAGAGGCCGAAGCGGTCTTTAAGCCAGCCGCACACGTTGTAGGAGCCGCCTTCGCCGAGCTTATCCCATAAACGGTCAATGTCGGCTTGATCCGTGCAATCTACGAGCAGGGAAAACGCTTCATCCAGCTTGTGCGCGGGACCGCCATTGATCGCCGTAAACCGCCGCCCCAAAAGCTCGAAGGCCACGACCATGACAGACCCCTTCGGACCCGGCCCAGCATCGCCGTAGTGGGAAACATGCGTGATGCGAGAATCTTCGAAAAGAGAAACATAGAGAGCAGCGGCCTCCTCGGCTTGGCTCTCAAACCAGAGGAATGGGGTGATGGATTTAATCGCCATTGTTCATTTTCCTTTCGTTTCTATGCAGTCACTTGCTTGGCCATGGGTTCGCCCAGGCCGGAATACCCATCAATCCCTCAAGCCATCGCGTGATGTTGGGGAAGTCTCCGAAGGGCATTTCCGCTTCACGCCAATGCGTCGCCATCGAAGCGAGTTGGAAGTCTGCAATCGTAAGCCGCCCGCAAGTCACGAAGTCCCGGCCAGCGAGGTGGTCGTTCAGCACCTTGCTATATTTCACGAGGTCGGGCACGCGTTTGCGAAGAGCCTCGGGGTCAGCGGAAGTACCAATAAAGGCTGGCTTCACGATATATTCGAAATAGAACGGCCCAACGGCGGGCGCCCAATGGCAGTCGTTCCACGACAGCCAGCGCAAAACCTCTACCTGCTCAGCAGGATCCTGTGCCGGCCACATAACAGAGCCTGCGTTGACGCAGAGGTATGCCATGATCGCCGAGGACTCCCAAAGTATCACCTCGCCATCCACCAGCGTAGGTGTCTTCAAATTGGGATTCAGCGCCGCATAATCAGGAGCCTTTAAACCGCCGGCTTTGGCGTCAATTTCGATGAGATCCGCGTTGATGCCCAGCAATTTGACCAACGCCAGCACCCGCCGTGGGGCCTGCGCTTTGATCCAGTAAATCTTCATGGCCTGTTCTCCTATTCCGAATGGACAAGGCGGTTGCGTGGCACTGCTGCTTCATGAAAGATCAAATTGTCTTAGCGAGCGCGGCGAGTTGATCGGCGCATTGTCCCCATCCCTGATGGAAACCCATTTTCACATGGGTTTCGCAATCCTCCTTGGTCCAATGCCGCACCGTAGCGGTATAGCGAGTCTTGCCGTCCTCCTCCTCGAAGGTGATGATTGCGGTCATGAACGGCTTGGCCGACGTTCGCGGCACCCAATCGCCTGTGTAGGCGTCGGTGAATACGAGCTTGTGGTTGGGTATGATCTCCAGATATGTGCCCGGGCAAGCAATCTCTTGGCCCTCCGGGCTTTTCATAACGATGCGGTTCCCGCCGCCAACGCGGAGATCAACTTCGGCGATTGGGGTGCTGTAGGGCGCCGGGGCGAACCATTGCTTGAGCAGCGCCGGTTCGGTCCAGCAGCGGAATAGCTTCTCGCGCGGCGCATCGATTAGCCGGGTCAAGACAAGTTCATGGATGGTCTCCGACATTTTTCCCTCTTCCTGTGGTTTGCTTCAAGGACGAGATTAGCCGCCGGAAACCGACAAAGGCTGGAAAAAATATCGCTCTTATATTTGCATCGCTATGTCGGCGATTGGCATACTTACCCGTCCTTGGAAATGGAAGGAGCCTCAACATGATGTACGCCCTGCTTTGTTATCACAACGAAGATGTCGTCTGGTCCTGGAGCAAGGAGGAGGACGATGCCGTGATGGGGCGTCTTGCCGTTGTCCATGAACGGCTCATCAAGGAAGGCAAGCTCGGTCCGTCGCTGCGCCTGCTGCCGACCACTTCGGCGACGACCTTGCGCAAGAGCCAGAACCTCGTAATTGACGGCCCATATGCCGAGACAAAGGAACAGTTGTTGGGTTTCTATGTAATCGATGTCGCCGATCTCGATGCGGCGCTGGAGATCGCGCGTGAGCTCGCGCAAGCCAATCCGAGCGGCGCCTACGAAATCCGGCCGGTTGCGCTTTACAATCCAGAAAAGCGGGCGGGGAAGGCTTGAATGGAATGAATGATCTGGACTGGATCAACGGCGCGCTCTCCGGTGCCAGGCCCCAGGCGATCGGCGCGCTGCTGCGCTATTTTCGCGACCTTGATATCGCCGAGGAGGCATTCCAGGAGGCGGCGCTGCGAGCCTTGAGAAGCTGGCCGCAGAACGGACCACCACGTGATCCAGCCGCCTGGCTAATCCTTGTTGGTAGAAATGCGGCGCTCGACGGCGTCCGCAAGCAGTCCCGCGACGTGGCGCTGCCGCCCGATGACGTCATCTCGGACCTTGAAGATGCAGAAGCTTCGCTAGCCGAGCGCCTGGACGGTTCGCATTACCGCGACGATGTGCTGCGGCTATTGTTCATATGCTGCCATCCGGATTTGCCAGAGGTCCAGCAGATCGCGCTTGCCCTTCGCATCGTGTCGGGGCTTTCCGTGGCACAAATCGCCCGTGCGTTCCTCGTCAGCCAGGCGGCAATGGAACAACGCATCACCCGCGCCAAGGCCCGCGTCGCAAAAGCCGATGTGCCATTCGAGACGCCGGGCCCCGGGGAGCGCGCCGAACGCCTCGCCGCTGTGATGGCAATGATCTACCTCGTGTTCAATGAAGGCTATTCGGCAGGAAACGCGGCCCGTAACCAACTATGCGATGAGGCAATTCGCCTCCTCCGGTTGCTGCTGCGCTTGTTCCAAACCGAGCCCGAGATCATGGGCCTCACGGCATTGATGCTGCTACAGCATGCGAGGCTGCCCGCAAGGTTCGACGCGGCAGGCGAAATCATCCTTCTGGAAGATCAAAATCGGACGCTCTGGAATCACAAACTCATCGCTGAAGGCCTCGCCCTCATCGACAAGGCAATGCGCCATAACCGGCCGGGGCCCTATCAGATTCAGGCCGCGATCGCAGCCAATCATGCCCGTGCACCGCGGGCGGAAGAAACCAATTGGCCTCAGATCGATGCGCTATACGCAGCGCTCGAACTCATGCAGCCTTCGCCCGTGGTAACGCTCAATCGCGCTGTCGCTACCGCCAAGGTGCGCGGTCCGGAAGCTGCACTCGCGATGCTGGAACCGCTAGAGCAGCGGCTCTCCGGCTACTTTCATTATTTCGGCGCGCGGGGAGCATTCC
This sequence comes from Rhodomicrobium sp., assembly GCA_049579205.1. GTDB lineage: Bacteria > Pseudomonadota > Alphaproteobacteria > Rhizobiales > Rhodomicrobiaceae > Rhodomicrobium. The sequence goes on from JBAUNL010000143.1 coordinate 3,297, forward strand.
TGTTGCAACTCGGGCGGACCAAAGAAGCGCGTACCGCTTTCGACCGTGCCATCGCGCTCGCCAATAGTCCCGCCGAGGCCGCTCATATCCGCCGGCATCTCGACCGGCTGTCGGACACGAGGTCCAGCTGAATTATCCGGAAGTATCTGGAGCTAACCCTCGCGCTTCGTTATCACGACATGCGCTGCATTTGGTGAGGGGACGTATTCCGTACACTCATAACCGAGCTCAGCTGCGTCGATGCCTGAAAGAAGGTGCTCGCCGCTGCCAAGCAGGACAGGCGAAATCGCGAGGTGCATCTCGTCAATCAGTCCCGCGCGGAGATACTGCCGTATCGTGGCGACGCCACCGCCGAGCCTCACGTCAAGACCATTGGCTGCGTCCCCGGCGCGTTGGAGTGCAACGTGAATGCCCTCCGTGACGAAGTGGAAAACCGTGCCCCCGTTCATGGTGATGGATGCGCGCGGATGGTTGGTGAGAACGAATACAGGAGTACGATAGGGTGGAGTGTCACCCCACCATCCTTTCCAAGCATCGTCTGGCCATGGTCCGCGGATGGGCCCGAACATGTTGCGGCCCAAAATCCACGCGCCAACACCTTTAAAGCCGCGCGCAGCAAAATCCTCGTCGATGCCAGTAGTGCCGCCTTCCTTTCCATGCATTTTCTTGAAAGTGCGGGTAGCAAAGGCCCATTCATGGAGAGCAAGCCCGCCAGCGCCGAGCGGATTGTTGACGTCCTGGTTTGGCCCAGCGCCATAACCGTCGAGTGAGAGTGAGAAGCTTTGGACTCGGAGTTTGGACATGTCGATTCCTTCAGGCCAGCCGATTGCCGATAGGCAAGGGGTGGCTTGGCTAGTCTCTATGAGAGTAGAGCTTGTTCTAGCCGTTAGTGTGGAAAACCAGGGCGCAAGAACATTTTTTGGGTGGGATGTCGGAAAGGAACGATCTCCTCCGTCCTCGAGGCGTAGTCGCTATGGAGAACCGGACATGACCGCAAGCACAGCCACGAAAAAGCGTGCCGTAAGCGCCGCTCACAAGGCCCCTGCCAAGGCCGTCAAGCCGAAAAAATTCGTCTGGTACGATGTCATGACAACCGACGTTGCCGCGGCCAGCGCTTTCTACAGCAAGGTCGTGGGCTGGACCGTAGCAGATTCGGGTTCGGAGCCTGCCTATCTTCTTCTTTCCGCCGGACCGGATATGGTTGGCGGTATCATGCCGATCCCGGAAGAGATCCGTGCCAGCGGCGCGCGGCCCACCTGGTTCGGTTACATCGGAGTCGATGACGCCGATGTCTATGCAAAGCGCGTCACGAAGGCTGGCGGCAAGATACACCGCGGGCCAAAGGATATTCCTGGCATTGGCCGTTTCGCGGTTGCCTCTGATCCGCATGGGGCCACGTTCATTTTGTTCACGCCAAGCGGGGAAACGGAGCAACCACCGGCCGAGCCTGGAGTTCCCGACCACGTCGGCTGGCGCGAACTGCATGCGGGCGATCTCGACAGCGCCTGGAAGTTTTATTCCGGGCTTTTTGGCTGGAAAAAAGCCGAGGCCATGGAAATGGGCGCCATGGACTTTTATCAGACCTTTGAAACAGGGAACACACCCGGCGGCGGCATGATGACGAAGAGGCCTGACTCGCCGGCTCCGTTCTGGCTCTATTATTTCAATGTGGATGCCATTGACCAGGCGGCCGCCCGGGAGTGGGAAAACGGCGGAAAGATCATCATGGGTCCTCATAAAGTGCCGGGAGACCTTTGGATCGTTCAGTGCACGGACCCGCAAGGGGCAATGTTTGCCCTGTTGGCGCCGAAACGCTGATCCATCTGGGGCTAGACGCAGCGTCGCCGGGGCCCTAGGGGTAGAAGCCGCGCTTCCGTTTACCCGAGTGGAGAATGCTCTCCATGGGCCGCAGCTTCCTCGTGCGGCATCTTCTCCTGCGAAAGGCGCGCGAGGCTCACGGCGGCCGCCATAACCGCCAGTGACGCGGCTGTCAGCAAAGCGACGGTCTCCGCATTTCCGGGAGCGAGCCTGAAGATGAAAGCGGCTGCGCTTGCTCCTACCGTCATGCCAGTTAGGCGCGCGGCAGCGAGCATGCCTCCGGCTGCGCCCGCGCGGGAACGGGGGGCGGAGGACAGTAAGGTGCGGTTGTTGGGAGCCTGAAAGAAGCCGAAGCCGAAACCGCAAAGAGCCATGGGCAAGATTATTCCCAGGGCGTGTTGCAGTGGAAGAATTGCCAGGAGTATCAGACCGAGGCCAAGAGCACAAAGCCCCGCCGCCCCCAAGATAGCGGTCGGGATTTTGTCCGAAAGCCGTCCTGCCACCGGCGATGCAAGCCCCAATGCCACGGGCCAAGGCGTCATCAATAGGCCGGTCTCAACCTGATCATGGTGCAAAGCGTTCTCGAAATAAAACGGCAGCGCGACAAAAGCGAGCATGTAGGCGGCGAATGAACAGACCGATGTCAAGACTGACAGCGAGAAGACTGGAATCCTCATGAGATCAAGCGGGATCAGCGGTAGTGGCATTTTACTTTCCCGGCGGTACAAAATTACAGCCGCCGCTAGCGCGATCCCAATCGCTCCCAGGGCCGCGGTGTGGCCGCTACTTGCATAGTCGACACCAATGAAAAAACTTCCGAACATCAGCGCATTCAAGGCGGCACTCGGCCAATCGAATGGATGCCCCGACAGTTCAGAATGGGGCAATGCTCGCGATGCAACGACGAGGTTGAAGATGCCGATAGGCACATTCACCGCGAACAGCCATTGCCAAGGCCCTACTGCAAGGATTCCAGATGCGATCGTGGGACCCAGGGCGGCCGCGATTGAAACCATAAGAGCGTTAAGGCCTACCCCGCGGCCAAGTAGCGCCTGCGGGTAGGTAAAACGCACGAGCGCCCCGTTCACGCTCATAATACCCGTGGCGCCCAGGCCTTGGATGATCCGAGACACTACGAGAGCAGAGAGGCTGGGAGAAAGGGCGCAGCACAGCGAGCCTAAGGTGAAGAGTACCAGGCCAGCGAGGTATACGCGCCTGTAACCGACGCGCTCTCCGAGCGACGCCATCGGAAGGAGCGTTGTTACGATTGCGAGCTGATAGGCATTGATGATCCAGACCGACGCTGCCGGTGTTGCATGAAGCTCATCGGCAATCGTGGGGAGGGCCACGTTTGCCACTGCGGAGTCGAGAACAGACATGGCAATGCCGATAGCGATGGCCAGCATTGACCAGTAGCGCTGCGGCACCGGCAGACCGTCGGAATGCACCCTCGTCATGCTATTATTCACCTCAGCTCTTCCGGTTTCAGAGCAGACGCTTGTGTGCCCACCATCGCCCGAGATTTCCGGCGACGGCGTGGGATGGCACTAAGCATGCCCGATTTGCAAGGGTTAAGCTGTACGCGGCTGTGTAAGCGCTGGCCGCTTCTAAGTGGCGCTCAGCTTCCCAGCGCCAGCTGGTTTCAAACTGCCGCCGGTTCCCGTTGTATAACCCGCAAATAGCCGAACAGTGCCTGATTCTGGTCTCATGCCGTGCCAACGTAAATGGAGCGATTCAGCACGCCAATTGGCCTAAGCAGGAATTCGTCCAGCGTGTTCCCCAGGCCGCCATCTCACTCCGTGCGTCGTAGGGCAGGTGTTGGCGGGCCGGACTCGAATATTGGGCACCCATCAGCTCACTTGCCATATAAGGAAGCTTCGTAGCTCACCTTGGACTCTGAAGACGTCTTTGATGCGGGCGCGGCCGCGTAGGAATGCAAAGTCGTGAATGTATTTGTAAGAGGCGTGCGCTTCCTTATCGATGCTATCGAAGACGAGATATCGTGTGCGCTGGCAAAATGCTAACACCTGTTTCTCAAGCTCCACCGGCGGCAGATTATGGATCCAATTGACCATGATCACGGCGCCGATGCTTGTTTCCTGAATGGCAGTCCAATCACCGGTACGGAATTCGATGCTATCGAATGCTCCTCGTAACCGGGCTGCGCGCACCACTCTTGCATCAAGGTCACAGCCTATTCGCGTCGCACATTTGATGCCGCGTAAAATATCCCCGAGGCCGCAGCCAATCTCGACGACGGTGGAAATACGAGGGTCCAGCCGGTTGATTTGTGCCGAGATGATCCTCTTGTAGGGCCGCGACAAGCAGTCATTCTCTACATGCCACCGGTCGAAACCGCAGACGAGGAAGAGCAGCCGGTTAAGCCCGCGCTCGAGCCTGCGAACACAGCGTTGCGCCGCCTTTCGAACCTGGGTGTGGCCTTGATCTCCAGGAAACGCCTCCGAATGGGACAAAGCCCGCCACTCGCCCGTTTGCATCTTCGTGGATTGCCTTCCTCTTCATGAGATGCACTTTCTGTAGTTGGAAATCGTGGTGCATGCAATCCAAGATGGCGGACCTTTCTGTAGTACTCACGCTTAGGT
>JBAUNL010000144.1:0-3495 GCA_049579205.1 Rhodomicrobium sp.
GCCAAGCGAAAAGCGCCTGATCGACTATGGGATAGGAGCGCAGATTCTGCTCGACCTGGGCATCAAAAATATGGTTCTGCTTTCGAACTCACCGACACCGAAAATCGTTGGGCTTGAAGGTTATGGCCTGAACCTTGTCGCCCGCCTCCCGATAGACGACCAATGAAAAAACCTATTCATATCCTCGTAACAGAGGGGCGGTTTTATCACCACATCTCCGACGAGCTCCTTCATGGCGCGGAGTTGACCCTGAGGGAGCAAGGCGCGACCTGGGAGCTCATGATGGTGCCGGGGGCGCTCGAAATACCTCAGGTTTTGTCGTTGGCGATCGACGCAGGATTATTTAGCGAGACGGCCGCTACGCCGTTTCACGGTTTCGTTGCGCTAGGCTGCGTCATACGCGGAGAAACGTCGCATTACGAGACCGTGGCGACCGGATCGGCACGCGCACTCATGGGGCTTGCGACGACCCATTCCATCCCGGTCGGCAACGGCATTCTGACGGTGGAAAATGAAGAGCAAGCCCTCGCGCGCGCTGCCGTGAATGGCAAGAATAAAGGCCGCGACGCTGTTGAGGCTTGCCTGGAAGTTATCAGAATTAAACGAGAATTTGCGCACCGCCGCGCTGGAGAATCAGGCCGCTGATCCCTAGGTTGGCCTGCAGCTAACAATGAGCCCTGATATCGAACCTGGCCCAGACGAGACGGATGACGCCTCCTCTCTCCCATCGCGCACACCTGCGCGGCTTGCGGCAGTGCAGGCTCTTTATCAAATGGATCTAACACAACGTGATTTAGGGGAAGTGCTGGAGGAATTTATTTCTCATCGATTCGAAAGCACCGACATCTACTCCGGTGCCGACAAACTCTTCTTCCACGATCTCGTGTCTGGAGCTGTTCGCGGCCAAGCCGGGATTGACGCGGAGATTGCCGCTCACCTTGCCGAAGGCTGGCGCCTGTCGCGCATAGACAGCATCCTTCGGGCTATCCTCCGCGCAGGAGTATTTGAATTAGCCGATAGAACCGACGTGCCCGCTCGCGTCGTGATAAATGAATATGTCGAGATAGCGCACGATTTTTTTGGAGGCGAGGAGCCTGCGGTTGTCAATGGCGTCCTTGATCGCGTTGCCCGGAGCAGGCGGCAAGAGGAATTTCCGCGGGGTTCGGCGAGAAAGTAAGGCACATATGCATCGCCTTGGGGAAATCGCGCTGATCTCAAATTTCCTGGCGCCATTGGCAACGCATCCTGGAGCCTTTGCGCTGAAGGACGATGCCGCACTCTTGACCGGTATCTCTGCGAGCGGACTTGTGGTCACGGCCGATGCGCTCGTCGCGGGGGTTCACTTCTTCGAGGAGGACAACCCCGCGGACGTTGCCTTCAAGGCCCTTGCCGTCAACATTTCAGACCTTGCTTCCAAAGGAGCGGCCCCTCAAGCCTATACCCTGACTTTGGCGCTAACCGAGGCACCAACGGAGGCTTGGGCGCGCGATTTTGCATCCGGACTAAGGCAAGCACAGGAAAGGTTCTTAATTGCCCTTATTGGGGGCGATACAGTCTCCACGGGGGGACCTTGGTGGCTTTCGATCACGGCATTTGGCGAGGCCTCGTCACGAGGGCTTGTGCCACGCGGCGCGGCCCGCCCTGGCGATTATCTCTATGTGAGCGGCACGCTCGGTGATGCCGCCCTTGGCCTCCAACTGCGGCTGGACGCAGCATCTTTCGCTGACGCACTTACAAGCACAGAACGCGACTTCTTGCTGGAACGCTACCTTCACCCGCAGCCCCGGCTCGCCCTTGCCCCTGTGCTTGCGGCGGAGGCGAGAGCAGCGATGGATATTTCCGATGGACTTGCACTCGACCTGTCTCGGATGTGCGCTGCCTCGAAGGTATCGGCCCAGGTGATGATCGGCGATATTCCCCTGTCTGCAGCCGCGAAATGCGCAGTGGACGCTAAGTCCGGTATTATCGAGACAATTGTGACAGGGGGAGACGATTACGAAATTTTGGCGGCTGTCCCGGCGGATCGGGGCAGCGCTTTCGAGGCTGCAAGCCGTGATGCTGGCGTGAAGGTCACGCGCATTGGTAGGGTACAAGAGGGCGAGGGTCAGCCAAAATTTTTGGGCGCCGATGGTTCTCCGCTTTCCTTCAAATGTTCAGGATTCGAACATTTCAAGCGCTGATGCCTCCTACCTCAAAAGCTGCATGAAAGCTTTTATCGGCTTGTGCGCAGCTATGTCGCCGGGAATAGCTACTATCTTGGGAAGTCGGCGGTTCCAGTGCTTAGCGCTGCCTTTGATTGCATTAAAGCGCTAGGAGATATGAGATCAACGGAATTGAGGCAGGTCCCGGTCACCCCGCCGCCGCCCGGGATCCGCTCAGGACATATAACGGCTCAGTTTTGGGCTTATTCCCAAATTCAACCAAGAAACTGGAATATCGGAGATCTCCACGGCGTTATTAGATCTCAGATAATCTGTCGCGGTGACTAAATGCTTCCGGCGTTTTTTTTATCTACTGCGTACCGGTCCCGGCTGATCATGATCGCGGCCAGCTTGTTTCTTGCCGCAACTATCGGCTCCGCGTGGTATTTTTCGGCCTTCTTTGCGGTTTCGGCGGCGCAGGCGGGCGAGTGGGCCGAGGGAAGGGATAACCGTGGAGGCGAGGGAAGGGGACAAAATGACAATAGAGACCGGGGAGACGGCTCCTCAGGGGGCGGCGGCTGGTCCGGAAGCGGCGGCGGCTCCGGGGGCGGAAACTCGTCTGGGGGCGGCGGTTCCGGCGGCGGAAATTGGTCTGGGGGCAACGGCTCGCCAGGCGTCAGCTGGAACAACGGCAGCGGCAGCGGCCACCAATCCAGGGGCGAGGGCACAACAGTAAGCTACGACGCAGGAAGGAATATGGTGCGGCTGCAGCTGCCGCTCCACTTGGGTGCTGGCCATAAGGAGGAGTCCTTCAGTAATCATCACAATCACATCAGCTTCGCTCCATACCTAGCCGGCTCCGGCACTCAACATAGCGACAAAACGAACTTTCTTCACCTCGCGTCCACGGGTGATAGTCATGAAAAGAAGGCCCTCGAACTGCTTGAGAAGGCTGTGAATCCGGTCGAGAGCCGCTACAGGCATGCAATTCAGCCGCTGCCCGGCAGAACAACGACTGTGGTAACAAAGACAAAGCTTGGGCTGGGGACCCTGTCCTTCTCGCCAGTAGAAGTTCTTGGCGTCGGCCTTGATGCGCAGTCGGTTGCCGCGGCGGAGTTGCTTGGATTTAAAGCCCAGTCAAGCTCGCCAGCAATGCCCGAAGGCACGCACATCGTTCGATTTCTTGTGCCCCCAACCGTTGATGCCGTGCGCGGACAAGAACTTCTTAGCAAGCGATTCCCGGGACATCGGTTCGAACTGAACAAAATTTATCGCATTTACCGCGCTGCGGCGAGAGACGGTAGCGGGACCAATAAGCAAGAGCAGCAGCCTCCTACGGCGTGCCCTCCAGACT
>JBAUNL010000145.1:0-5846 GCA_049579205.1 Rhodomicrobium sp.
ATGGTGGACACGACAGGGATCGAACCTGTGACCCTTCGCGTGTGAAGCGAATGCTCTACCGCTGAGCTACGTGTCCAGAGTGGTCTCGCAATCTAGGGGCTTCCCCCAAAAGCTGTCAACACCGCCAGCTTCCCGTTACAGGCGCGGCTAACCCGCAATCGCAGGGCGTTACTGAGCCGCCCTTTTTCGCAGCACCATATTGCCCTGCAAGAGGAATTTCTGCGCCCGCTTGCCAGTATCGACTTCGGTTGTGAAAATATTGCCCTTGGAATCGACGGCAAGATTGTGCACCCAATGAAATTCGCCGGCGCTCCGGCCATTACGCCCGAACGAACCAACGGTTTCGCCCGTCTCGCGCTTGATGACGCGCACCTCGTTGTTCGCCCCGTCCGCGTTTAGCAGAAAACTCTCGCCCATATCGGGGAAGAACTCCAAATCCCAAACCGAGCCGTTGGCTAGGGTTTTGCTTTCTACGCGGAATTCCCGGACGAAGGTTCCATCTTTTTTGAAGACCTGAATCCTGTCGTTCGTGCGGTCGCAAACATAGACGAGGTAATCGAGCGAAAGCTTTACGCAATGGACGGGATTGCGGAACTGCTGCGGCAAGGGAGCCGCCGGATCGTAGGCGCCAAGCTTCTCGTCGGTCGGAGGCTTGCCATACGCGCCCCACATGCGTTTGAACGCTCCAGTCTCCGAATCAAAGACAATGATGCGATGATTGTAATAGCCGTCGGCGATGTAAATCTCATGCGCGCCGATGTCGGCGGACATATTAGCTGGACGGCCGAGGCGCGAAGTATCGGACGAGTTCGTTTGCGGGCCGCTTTTCCCGATCTGCAAGACGAACTTCCCATCCTTGGTGAACTTCAGAACCTGGCCATCATTAGGCCCGTTGCCAGCGATCCAGACGAAACCCTTTCCATCGATATAGATGCCGTGCTCATTTCCGGGCCATTCATAGCCGGTTCCGGCGCCGCCCCAGGAGCGCAAAAGGTTGCCCGCCTGGTCAAATTCGAGGACAGGAGGCGCGGGCCTGCAGCATTTTGTGGCGGGCGGGTTGAGCGACGCGGCCTTCTCATCATCCGTCAGCGTCAGCGGCCGCTGAACTAGCCAAACATTATCGTCTTCGTCCACGGCGACGCCTGCCGCCTGCCCCATGATCCAATCATTGGGCAGTGTTTCGGGCCAGGAAGCATCGACCGCGTAATGCGGAACATCAACTGCTCTGGCGCCACCGGTTGCGAAAATCAACGCGAATAGGAAAGCCCCCACGGCCAGTTTGATGTTCATTTTTTCCCCCCGAGTCTTTTGAAGTTTCCGCTTAACCGATCCTAGCCGATGATAAGCGAACCCGCCAGACGAGGGGAAATGTCATCTGGGAACTGCATACTAGAGCCGCAGCTTTTTTATTCCCCGCCAAATCTAAGCAAAAGCTTACTGTTCTGCTGGCGAAGAGGAACAAATTTTCCTAGAGCCGCCGCGAGACCCGCGCAATTGGAACTTATTTTCTAGCAGCGAGCCGTTTTGGCTTGAGAACTTTCTTATTTCGCCCAAATTCTCTGAAGAAGCGCCGCTTCCGCGCGCCTATCTAGAGACGAGGCAGAAAGCCATGGTTTCCCCACTGCAGCAGAAGCTCCGGATTGACGGTCCTGTCGTCATCACGGCGAACCGGCTTTCCGATGGTGCGGTCGTTCATCGCACATTGTCAGGCGAATGGGTCGAGGAATTGGCTAGCGGCCAGATCCTGTGGTCCGCAGAGGAAGTCCGGCGCGCACTAGCGGCGGCTCAATCAGAGGGTCTTGAGGCTGTTGGCGCCTACGCCGCTCCTATCGATGCCAGCGAGGATACGGTTCGGCCTGCCAATCTCCGCGAGTTCATCCGTTCCCGCGGGCCTACCTTCGCCCTTCCCTCAGACAGCCCTGAAAAGGTAGCCGCTTAAGGAGCTAGGCTCCGTTCGCTATTGCTCTATTGTCGGTGAGCGGTAAAAGGCGTTTCTCCTCTACCAATACCAGCCGTAAGAGGGGCCGAAGGATCCGGAAAAACTGATGTACGTTTACGATGAATTCGATCGCACCTTCATTGCGGAGCGCGCAGCCCAATTCAGAGATCAAGTCGCACGGCGCCTTTCCGGCGAACTGACCGAAGATGAATTCAAGCCTCTGCGGCTAATGAATGGCGTCTATCTGCAATTGCATGCCTACATGCTGCGGATTGCCATTCCTTACGGCACTCTGTCATCCAATCAGCTTCGCAAGCTTGCGCATGTAGCCAGGGTCTACGATCGCGGCTACGGACACTTCACCACGCGGCAGAATTTGCAGCTCAACTGGATAAAGCTTTCGGATATGCCGCAGGTGCTGGAAGAGCTGGCCGAAGCGGGTATACATGCGATGCAGACCTCCGGAAACTGCATTCGCAACATCACGACCGATCAATGGGGCGGTGTCGCGCCCGGCGAGATCGAAGATCCGCGTTTCTGGGCAGAAATCCTCCGGCAATGGTCCACTCTGCATCCTGAATTTTCGTTCCTGCCGCGCAAGTTCAAAATCGCAATCACAGGCTCTCCCCATGACCGCGCCGCGGTAAAGGTGCACGATATCGGGCTGCGCATGATCGAGAATGCGGAGGGCGAAATTGGCTTCGAGGTATCCGTCGGCGGCGGACTCGGCCGGACCCCGTTCATCGGCAAAGTCATCCGCGACTTCCTGCCCAAGCAGGACCTACTGAGCTATCTCGAAGCGATTTTGCGGCTCTATAACGCGTATGGCCGCCGCGACAACATCTACAAAGCCCGTATGAAGATCCTGGTCCACGATCTTGGCGCAACCCGCTTTTCCGCCGAGGTCGAAGAAGAATGGGCCAAGATCAAAGACGGCTATCTGAAGCTCGATCCTGCCTTGGTTTCCGATATCCGGTCGCGGTTTATCTATCCCAAGTACGAAACTCTCGAAGACGACCCAAGCGAACTCCAGGCGGCCCTCAAAGCCGGCCCCGAGTTCGCGATCTGGTACCGGAACTCGGTCTCAAAGCACAAAGTCCCCGGCTATTCAATTGTTACACTTTCATTGAAGCCCATAGGCAAGCCGCCCGGAGATGCCACATCGGGTCAGATGGAGGCTATTGCGGACCTTGCCGATGAGTATAGCGCCGGCGAGATCCGCGTCGGGCATGAGCAAAATCTCGCGCTGCCGCATGTCCGGCAGCACGATCTTCGGGCCTTGTGGGAAAAGCTAAAAGCCAATGGGGTTGCCACGCCGAACGTGAACCTTGTCACAGACATCATCGCCTGCCCCGGCCTCGATTATTGCAGCCTTGCCAACGCACGTTCGATCCCGGTCGCCATGGAGATCGCCAAGCGCTTTGCTTCCCTCGACAAGGCGCGATCGATTGGCAGGCTGCATGTGAACATATCGGGCTGCATCAACGCCTGCGGCCATCATCATGTGGGGCATATCGGCATTCTGGGCGTTGAGAAGAACGGCAAGGAATTTTATCAGATCACGCTCGGTGGCAAGGCTGACGAAGACGCCACCCTCGGAGCACTTCTCGGCCCGGCTGTTCCATACGAAGAGGTTCCGGATGTGATTGAGCGGGTGGTAGACCGCTATCTCGACCTGCGGCTCGACGGCAAGGAGCTGTTCATCGACACCGTGAAGCGCCTCGGGGTCGCACCGTTCAAAGAGGCGCTCCATGCGCTACATTAAGGACGGCGAGGTCCGCACCGACCCTTGGATCTATATCGAGGGCGACGAGCCGGTGCCGCCGGACTTGCCGGCCATTGTCTCACCGGATTGGCTCTCCGCGGCACCTGCGGAGGTCATCGCAAATCGGAGTGCTTCCTTAGGGGTTGCCTGGCCGAATGATAGGCCAGAGAGCGAGCTTGAGCCTTTCCTTTCGCGCCTTGCTCTTATTGCGCTTGAGTTCCCGGTCTTCCGCGACGGCCGAGCATACACACAGGCCAGAAGGCTTCGCGAGCGCTATGGCTTCAAGGGCGAGATCCGGGCAAAAGGCGATGTGCTCAGAGACCAATTCCTCTTCATGGCGCGCGCCGGCTTCGATGCCTACGAGGTGAAAAAGGACGCGGATGCGGAAGCCTTTACCAAGGCGGTGCACCAATTCACCGTTCGCTACCAGCCGGCAGATGCCCGTTCGCCCGCCTTTCGCAGCAGACTCACCTGAGTTCACAGCCCTTCCGCTGCTTTTGGCCAGAATCACGTAGGTTTGGTAGACTGGTGCGAACAAAGGAGTGCGCACCATGCAACTTAACCCCTACCTCACCTTCGATGGACGCTGTGAAGAGGCTTTCAAATTCTACGAGAAGCTCTTCGGTGGCTCGATTACGGCCATGATACAGCATGAAGGCACGCCCGCGGCAGAACATGTCCCGCAGGAATGGCACAGCAAAATCATGCATGCGCGGCTGGAGATTGACGGGCAGGTCTTGATGGGCTCCGACGTCCCTCCTCAGCACTATTCAGAGCCGAAAGGCATTTCGATTTCAATTGGCATCGACAGAGTGGCAGATGCCGAGCGAATTTTTGAAGCCCTGGCCGAGAATGGCAAAGTGCGGATGCCCTTGCAGCAAACCTTCTGGGCGGCCCGCTTTGGAATGGTGACCGACCGCTTCGCCATTCCGTGGATGATCAATTGCGAGCGCGATAGCTAGGCGAGATCAGGGAGAAACCCGTCCCCGTGCAGACGGGGATGGGTACCGGTCTTGAGATAAAGCCGCTAAGCCCTGTCGCGCGCGTACGAGCCAAAAACTGCAATTGCGGGAAAAATTCGCATTTCGCTTTTTTGTCAGGTAAAGTTTGCACCACCCCGATTTCTTAATTCCTCACAATAGGCAAATCGGCTTGCGAAAGCTTTAACGGTTGTAAGCAAATGAAATCACATTAGAATTTCAGTCACGGCGAGAGAGAGCGACAGCACTCTCGGCCGCGGTAGGGTTAATTAACAGGGTGAACAACAAATTTCTGTACTTTGGAGCGCGAAATTCGTAGGCGAAAACGCGTGTTTTTCGCGTGATTTTCGCGATTCCGGCCGCTTACGCGCCCCCTGTTAACCACGCCGTAGGCGCTTTGCAGAGCAATGGTAAGGCCGCTGCTTGGTTAATTAAGTTGCTAGAGGGCTTATCGTAGGAGAAGCTAATGCTGCTGGCGTCCCGACTCGCCGCAGCCAAAGGCTTTTTGCCGCCGCCGGCTTCAGTGAAGCTATGGCCGATTATTGGCTCAAGTAAGCGCCGAGCCCTAATCTTTGCGGGGCGGCGGCATGGGGTCGAAACCGGTAATGCTCACGTTGAGCAAACCTGGGCGGCTGAACCTCCATAAGCGGACTTGTCAACAAGGGTACAAAATTTCGCCGAGATAAGCGAGGGCTGCCCCGTTACCCTTCAACAACGGAGCGGAGATGCGCGATTTGACCAGCCGGGCAGATTGGGTGAAACTAACCACTACTGGCATTCGCGGCACGACCCCTGGAGGAGCTACGGTCAGACCCAGGCCCCTGTATTGTCGTATTCTTGCTTACGGAAGCAGGTTATTGTAGATTAAACCGTACAGCTCGTATTTTAGCAGGCGGCTGATCGCTTAGCTTGATGCCGCTCGCCTCTGCCAAATAGGAAATGAAGGTGTCTTCCAATGTAGCGCACCCACGCTTGCGCACGAGCTCGGCTGGCGGGCCGTCCGCCAAAACTTTGCCAGCATTCATTAGGGAGATGCGGTCGCAGCGCTGGGCCTCGTTCATAAAATGGGTCGTGATAAATATCGTGACGCCTTCATCGCGCGACAGATGGATGAGCGTGCGCCAGAATTCGTCCCTTTCAACAGGATCCACCCCAGAGGTCG
>JBAUNL010000146.1:0-2980 GCA_049579205.1 Rhodomicrobium sp.
GGTTGCGCTGGCAATTACGGTGTGTCGCGCCGCCCTATACTCAATTCGGGCAGACGGATATGTTTGTCGCCCAGTCGGAACAATGGCTTCCCTTCGCGTTTCATGCGGCGGTCCCGGAGAACACAAAATGCCCAGGCCAATTGCTTTACCTATTCCACGACTCGGGCTCGCCCTCCGGCGAAATGATCTCTGGAGAAGTTTCCTTCGCCGGCCTTGCCTTTGAGCGCGTCCCTGACGAAAACGCGCAAGTGGCCGGCAGCAAATAGCGGAGGAATCCCGGATCACGCTTAGCGTTTGTTCGGGCATGATCCTAGGTACCCGTTCCCCGCTTGCAAGGGAGACAAGCTTTTCGCAAATGATGGCTCTATGAACCGTACTTGACGGAGCACCCATAAGGCCGTGTAACCGCCTGCTCCACCGTCTTGCCAGCCATAACCTCCTCGACGGCCGCCCGGACATAGTTCTTCGCCGTCCCTATGTCGGCCGGATTGGTGGTTGGCTTGTCGTCGATGCCGCCCATATAGGCGAGCGTGCCATCCTTGCTCACGACGAACATATGCGGCGTCGTTCGAGCCCGATAGAGATGGCCAACCTTCCCTTCAGGATCCAAAAGCACTTCAGTTGGCGCGGCGTCACGGCTTTTTGTGAGCGCATTCGCTTCCCGTCCGTCGACATAGCCTTGGGTACCCGGGGCCGAAGAGATGACTGTCAGCCAAATGACGCCCCGCCCGGTCTCTTCTCTTTGCAAGCTCTGCATATTGCCTGAGTTATAGTGCTTTTGGACATATGGACAGCCATCGTTAGTCCATTCAAGCACCACAATCTTTCCACGGAAATCGCTGAGCCTCACGGTGTTGCCGTTCGAGTCGGTTGCTGCGAAGTCCGGCGCCGGCTTGCCGGGTTCAGGAGCGGCATCGGCTACTCCGGTCATGACCAGTCCCGCCAATGCAGACGCAGCCATTTTCAGCACAATCATCTCAGGCTCCTTTATGCAGCGGGCTGCCCGCCACCGCGGCCTTTGTGGCAATTTCTCTGAGCACCAGGCCTGCAGTCAGAAGCTGTGGCAGCACCCGCGGCTCGGCCCCACGCCCCGGATAGAACAAATATAAGGGGACACCCGCACGGCCGAACCGCGCAAGAAGGGCGGTGATCTCAGGATTGGCATTGGTCCAATCGCCCTTCAAATACGCAATTCCAAGATCTCTGAACGCTCGGCCCACCTGCTCGGACTTGAGCGCTAGGCGCTCGTTCACTTTGCAAGTAATGCACCAGGCAGCCGTCAGGTTAACGAAAACTGGGTGCCCCTCGGTCTTGAGTTCCTCAAGCCTCGCTTGAGTGAATGGCTCTTCCTTGAGGAACGCATTCTCCGAGCCGGACCCGACACTTTCCGTTTGCGCCGGTACCGCTAGACCAAGTCCAGCAGCGAGAGCCGCGATCCCAATGAGAGGCGCGGCCAACTTCGCTCGATACGAGGATAGTGCCGTCTTCCCAGCCAGCCAGGCAGCAAAACCGATGCCCACAAAAGTCAGGGCAGCGGCCATAACACCCTCACTGCCCCCCTCAATGCTCAGTACCCAGACAAGCCAGGCCGCCGTCGCATAAAGCGGAAAGGCCAGCACCTGCTTTAGCGTCTCCATCCATGGACCGGGTTTCGGCAGGACTTTCTGTAACGCCGGGCTGAAGCTCAAGGCAACCACCGGCGCCGCGAAACCCAATCCAAGGCTGAGCATGACTGCGGCGAGTATGTAAGCGGGCCCGGTGATGGCATAACCGATGGCAGCGCCCATGAAAGGTGCCGTGCAGGGGGTGGCGGCGATCGCTGCTAGCACGCCGGTGAAGAAGTATCCGGCATTTCCCGGTTCGCGGGCTAAACCCTCGCCAACCGGCATAAGGCTGCCGCCAAAGGAAACTACCCCCGAAAGGCTAAGCCCCATCAGCAAGAATAATGCGGCGAGGGCCAGAACGAATGCCGGGGATTGGAATTGGAAGCCCCAGCCAATAGCGGCACTCCCCTCCCGCAAGAAGACTATGGACGCGGCAAGAGCGGCGAAGCTCAAAAGGACGCCCCCGAGATAAGCAAGGCCTTGCTGCCGGTGCCCTCCTTCGGAGGCTTGCGCCAATCCGAAGGCCTTCAACGCAAGCACCGGGAAGACGCACGGCATAAGGTTCAAGATCACGCCTCCGAGGAAGGCGAAAAGTACCGCGATACCGACGCTTCCCGAGACGCCGGCCGAGGCAGCATTCTCTATTGCACCGCTGCCTCCAGCACTGCCGGCAGTATGATCGAAAAGACTTCCAGCGCTTGAGGAATCCGGGCCGCGCACCGCGGCGATCACGAAGCCTACTGGTTTGCCTCCACCACGGGTAAGAGCCAGCACGCCTTTCAGCGTCTCTGGTGTTTCTTTCGTGTCTCCCTGCGCCACATCAAGAATAAGCCGGCTCCCTTCGACCTTGCTCGCTTGAGAAGCCGAATTGGAAACGGCGCCCCAGGTCAGAGGGAAGAAGCGGGCATCAGTTACCCCATCGAATAGTGCCGCCTCACCGGAAACTGTCAGCCGCAACGCTCCCTTAGCTGGATTTAAAGCATAGGATGCGGTTGCGGGCAGCGGGACTGGCACGGCCGTCTTCGCTTGCGCAATTTCGCCTGAGAATTCCGAAGGGCTAGCTTCGTTCGCGACGGGCAAAGTTAGCTCGGCACGGGTCTCTTCCGGCACGCAGATATCTTTGCAGACCAGATAGGAAACCTTAGCCGCAACCCTCACGCTGTCTTTCGCGTTTTCTGGAATTTGAACGGCCGTCAGCAAAAGAACTTCGTCATCATAGCCATATTCGACCAGGGGCCCGACGGCTATGGTGTGCGGCAAGGGCCAAAGGACTGGCCCCGCGGTGACGCCGTCCGGCAAGTTCCACTCGATGTGCGTGGGTTCACCTGAATCCCCAGGATTCTCCCAATAAGTATGCCAGCCGGGCTCCATGCGCT
>JBAUNL010000147.1:0-3755 GCA_049579205.1 Rhodomicrobium sp.
GTTTTGGCTGCGCCCAAACACTAGGCCGGCGGCGACGCTGCTCGCAAAAACCAGTTCGAAAAAGGCATTATGTACGACGCCTTCGCCGGCGGTTTGTACCGAGCAGACGATATAGGAGATTACAAGGAAGAGGGCTGAAAAGCGCGCGGCGGGTTTCTCCCGCCCGGCCCAAGCCCAAAGTTGGCTCAAACCTATGTCTCATCGCATGGTTGACCGCATGAAGCGCATGCGCAACTCGTGGGCCGCGGCGTTAGCCTGGGCAGATTCAGTCTGCCCATGATGGATTGGCTGTATGTTGGAGATTTTTTCCTGATTTTTCAAACTTGAAAGGGAATGCCCGCGTTGACGCAATCTTTCCAAACGAAAAATATAGCGCTCTGCCAGATGCGTAACCGCTTCCTCTGTATCTGCCTTGAAAGTCTTTCCTTTGGAGAATTTACGCTTGCCCCGAAGCGTCATCTTTCCTTCGTAATATTCGGTTTCTATTGCCCACTTCTGTGTTTTCTCAACGAATACCGGAGCCTTCGCCCTTGCCCCGAGAGTACCGAATTCCCCCGGATTTTCCCCTTCAAAAATATTTGAAAAAAGTATGTCCTTGGTTACGAGACGCTCGCGGATAAGAGGGACCACATTAATCAGGCTTTGCAGCCAGTCATCGGAATAACCCAAGCTCACGGCAAAAACGTCGGGGGCATTTTTATCCCGCTTCTGTCGAAGCCCGGACTGCCTGATCGTATCGCCGGTCGGATCGATGAGAGCGATATATTCTCCCTTTTTGGTTCTTCCGACGGCAACGCTGCTGGATATGCCCGGCATGGAGAAGGTATGAAACTCCTTGCCGGTGCCCGGTATTTTTCCGTGATTGCGATGATTGATGATTTGAGAAAAAGCGGCCGCATTCGTGTTCGCTTGAGCAAGTATTTTAAGCGCTTTTTCGTAACCTTCGGGCTTCGCAATTTTTAATTCCTGCCACGGCGCCGGCACAATGTCGGGATGTAGTGCGGCGATTTTGAAACGCCCTACCCGCATTGCAAGCTTGGAGGCCAGGTACAAGACGCCCGCGGTTTCCAACACCAGGACGCTCAGGCGGCGGTGCCGCGGTCTGCATTCCCATCAATGGCCGCCGTTAGGGGTGCTGCATGCAAACTGGGATGAAAGATATTCGAGATTGAGGCAACTGGGGTCCCAGCCCAGTGCATTATCCCTAAGCCTCCAGCCCCGGCAATCTATAAGCTCGCCGTAGGCGTTCCTGTGGACAGGACAGCCAGCGGGTCTCGCCGCGTAATATTGGTGATAAGGCGGGTGATATGCGCGATTTGCTCTCTCCACGCTCGCCTTAGCTATACATGGCGTTATGGGTGTGAAGGCCATTGCACAGCATGCGGTGAGTACCGCCAACTTGTTGTTGGCTCGCATTGTATTCCTCTTTGCTCGGGCCTCTCCATTGCTTCCAAGACATTGGACTGTCCCAACAGCCAATCAAGCCTTTCGGGCGCTATGAGCCGAGGCGAGAGGCTGAAGTTTCGATGCCGCAGTGTGAGCCGCTTTCGCCGCAGGCAAGCAGCTGTGGATGGCCTGGACAAGCCAAGGGCTTGCCCATGCCGCCGAGCGGGCGGCGGTTCCTGCCGGTGCCTCAAGCGTCATCGCCCATTGCTCCGCTTTCGCCGCAGGTAAGGAGCTAGGGACCGCCTGGACAAGCCAAGGGCTCGCCCATGCCGCCGAGCGGGCGGAGGTTCCTGCCGGTGCCTCGAGCGTCATCGCCCATTGCTCCGCGGGAAGACGGCGGTGTTTTGACGTATCCAAAGTAATAACGCGGCTTGTACCAAGCGAGCCCGGATTACCCTGACACTCCTCGGCTTCGGCAGCCCAACCGGCCGTCGAGAGGAAAATCAGGCATGCCGCCGTCGATCGAAGAAACATGGGTCACCCCGCCCGCGAGACCAAGAACCAGGAGCTTGGTCATTGGCATGACCAACAGGCTCAAGCTCCTCTCTCTGCAATAATTAATTTCTGTAAGTCCCGCCCAGAAGACGGTGTTTTTGGTCCTCCTTCACTTTGTTTTTTATTTCTGCCGGTTATTTCTTCGAAATTTTATTGCCCCCAAAGCAATCGATAAGCGGCGGCGCGGCTAAGCGCCGTGCTCGAGCTTCCCCGCAATTTCGCGGAGAGTTTCGTAATCACCGAGCCTGGGTACATTCCTTCGAAGGAACCGTCGTCCTAGTCTCGTTCCAGGTTTTTCGCTGAACTTCTGAATTGACCGAAGTATAGCTAGGTCTGATTTGATTTCTTCTGGGTCTTCTTCGTGGCTTGTCTCGACTGGCACCTGCCTGACCACCGAGTCATCTCCCCGGACATAGCGTGGATCGTCACCGTCGCATAGTTCTTCGGACATTACGAAATCCCCTTTTCAAATATCAAGAGCTGAGTCTCACCTTGGGAACAAGTTCGGCACACCAATTTCTTCGAGTTGAAGTGGAAAACATTGGCGCGCACACATCAAAAACATTCTTAGAAACAAAAAAGTCCGGCGCGGCAGGCCTCGGCGCGAGGCGCTCGCGGAACACGCTGAAATGATATCTTGAACCTGCATAGGCAGCAGCACGACCAATCTTAATAAACTCATTGGCTCCGGTGACAGATATGCCTGTTGAGCATCAAGTGCGTAGCTGGCGCGTGATGGCAGCTACCGTCCGAGCTGCACTGCTAATATTGCTTGGGATTACCGCGAGAGCGGTTTCGTTGTGTGCCCAGCATGTTCGATTGCTTGGCACAAGGGCGGCCACCGCGAGGCGGCGTCTGAAGGAAGTGCGCAGCAAAACCGCGGCCTGACGGACAGAAACCGGATAGGAGGCATTCTTGGCCGGACGAGCGGGCAACGAGTCCTTTGAGAGGAATAGCGCGTTAACGCGCGTACACATCACTGCTCTGTTCTAGCTTCCCATGCACCCAATTGCGACGCCTTCTTCGCTGCGAGCAGCTGCCTGAATGTTTCGACGGTCTCGGGCCAAGAATCGTCTTGCGCCAATGTTGGTTTCGCTGCTGCGATCAGCTGAGGTTGCGGCTCCTCATCGTCAGCGGAAGGGAAGGAAGACAGCGGGGCGATCACCGCCACTTGGCCGTGGTCTGCTTGAGCCGCAGCCGGCTTTACCGCCGCTCTATCCAGCGAATAGGACCAGGTCGCGAGATGAGCTCCCTCGCGTGCGGCGAGAGAAAGAAAAACAGCGGCAACAACAAAGAGAGGCAACCCAGCTATCGCTTTCGGGGTATGACGCCTAGGCGGAGTAATAGTCGGAAACGTTGTCATAAAGGGCAACGGTTCAGAATCGTCATACTTCACGGAGCTGTCAGACCCGAACGGACCAAGGGTGACCTCTGCTGTCTGGCCTATATACTTACTTAACTCAGCAGCGCTTTCGCTTAGTTGATCACTCAAACAAGACTTGCCTGATCCCTCTTCTGGCTTTTCTGCCAAGCCGTTCATGAGATCCTCCTATCCCTCTTGGCTTCACTACTTCCGATTCGGCGGCGAAACTGTGTTAGGATCCATCATCTCGCTCATTATGAGTGAAGATAAAATGACGTTTTCTATCCCTTGAGCTTCGAAATGAACTGCAATTAGTGACCATCGATCGCGCAATAACCTCCATAGCGGCCTCCGGCGAGCACGGAGATCTGCGATCAATACCCAGTTGGCCCGCGAGAAAGATGTCCGTGCTGAATGTCCCTAAGCCTGAAAATTCGGAATCAAGTCGAGC
>JBAUNL010000148.1:0-2472 GCA_049579205.1 Rhodomicrobium sp.
TCCGGGCGAGGGCCGATACAATTCCACTGGTGACGGTTTGCCCGACGCCGAAGGGATTGCCGATGGCCAGAACAATATCTCCAACCTCGAGCAGATCGGCATCGGCGAAGGTCAAATAGGGAAATTCTATGCCTGAGCTCTTGATCTGGAGAACCGCGAGATCGGTTCGTTCGTCTTTAAGCACCACTTTTGCATCAAACTCGCGCGCATCGGACAGCGCAACCTTGATTTCGGTGCCGGCGTCGCCGTGTACGACGTGGTTGTTGGTTACGACGACGCCGGTTGGGTCGACGACCACCCCGGAACCGAGCGAATTCTGCACACGCTCGCTCTGACCGAATTGCCTTCCAAAAAATTGCTCGAACATTGGATCGCTGAAAAGCGGGCTCTGCTTCACGCGCTGGCGAACATAGACATTCACGACCGCCGGAGCCGCCCGCTTAACGACAGGAGCATAGGAAAAGGTGACCTGCTCGCGCGTTTCGGGAACTGTTTTGACCGCCTGCGCGACCGCCGCTTCCGGAGTCAGGGTAAAGAGAAATCCAAGAACCAAGAGGGCGCTGATTGAAGCGTGCCGTTGCATGAGCGAATCCCATCCGAGTTGACGGCGCATATAAATCCCGGCCTCGGCGCCGATGCAAGAGGCACTCTATGAGTTCACGCCCCGGTCATCGTTCAATACACTGAATGTTCTAAGATCTTATCGCCAGAGATCCCCAAAACCATTTATCCGGCTTAGATGAAGCGCCTAGTCTAAAGAACAGAAATGCATGATACATCCGCGTGAATGGATTGAAGTCCGGCCCGAGGGCCTCTACTGCAAGCCGGGCGCATTTTTTGTCGATCCGATCCGTGCGGTAGCCCAGGCGGTTGTTACCCACGGCCACTCGGATCACGCCCGCTCCGGTCACGCAAAGACCATAGCTACGCCGGACACAATTGCGATCATGGCCTGCCGCTATGGCGAGGAGTTCACCGAAAAGCGGGTTGAACTGCCGTATGGGCAAGCTATCCATTTAGGCGAGACTCGTGTCACGCTCCACCCTGCCGGCCACATCCTTGGCTCAGCGCAGGTCCTGATCGAGTATGGCGGAGCCAGGGTCGTTATCTCAGGCGATTACAAGCGCATTCCCGACCCGGCCGCGCGCGAGTTCGAGGTAGTGCCCTGCGACGTATTTGTGACTGAAGCGACTTTTGGCCTGCCTGTCTTTTGCCACCCCGATCCGCAAAAGGAGATCCAGAAGCTGCTTGATTCGCTCGCCATTTTTCCAGGCAGCTGCCACACGGTCGGATGTTACCCGCTTGGTAAGGCTCAGCGCGTCATGGCCGAGTTGCGCCGTGCCGGCTACGGCAAGCCGATCTATCTTCATGGCGCGCTTATGAGGCTGACGCAGCTTTACGAGAAGCGTGGCATGCCGCTCGGGCCCTATGAAGCGGTAACAAAGGAAAATCGCAAAAGGCTTGCAGGCGAGATCGTGCTTTGCCCGCCCTCCGCCTTGGCGGACCGTTGGACGAGGTCACTTCCGGATGCGATCCCGGCCGCGGCCTCCGGCTGGATGCAGATAAGGGCCCGCGCAAAGCAGCAGCGGGTGGAACTGCCGCTTGTCATTT
Organism: Rhodomicrobium sp.; assembly: GCA_049579205.1. Taxonomy (GTDB): domain Bacteria; phylum Pseudomonadota; class Alphaproteobacteria; order Rhizobiales; family Rhodomicrobiaceae; genus Rhodomicrobium. Next base: position 1,612 of record JBAUNL010000148.1, read on the forward strand.
CGGATCACTGCGATTGGCCTGAGCTGATAAGAGCTATTCACGAAACCGGCGCAAGCGAGGTGTGGGTGACGCATGGCCGGGAGGAGGCGCTAGTGCATTATTGCCGCAAAGCGGGTTTGAAGGCCTGTGCGCTTTCGCTTTTGGGCTATGAAGAGGAGGAAGGGGAGTAACCAAATGCGAGGCTTCAGCGCGTCAGTAGAAGAGCTTGCCTCGCATCACGAGGCAGGCCGATCCACCAATCCTGACACGCTTCAGCTTTCTGCCACTCACTTCTATTTCGAGCCTCATTTCACTCGGACGGCCCATCTCGATCCCTTGCTCGATAACGTATTCAGATGTGCCTTCAGGACACTGATCGAAGCGGTGGATTACAGCAGAGAAAGCTGCGGCTGCCGAACCCGTGCCGGGGTCTTCGGGCACACCCGCACCGGGGGCAAACATGCGCGCATGGAAGGCGGCCTGATGGTGGATGGTTTCGCGGCAATATAGAAAGACCTTGCCATTACTCCCGCGAAAAGCCTCCTCCCAGTGGAGGGGAACAATCTGCGCGCGGCCGGCTGCCTCTAGATCCCGTATCGGAACGAAGGTGAAAGGTACACCGGCGTCATACTGAGAAGGCTTGTGATTGGCAAACCCGATCTCCTGCGGGGCAAGCCCCAAGGCGGCCGCGATCCGATCGTCATGCGCCGGTCCGCCGGAAAGCTCCGGCAACTTCGGCACATCGAATTCCGCGTATGGCGCCTCTCCCCGCCTGCCCACGACCCCGACGCGAACGCTTCCAATCTCTTCTTCTAACACGATCAGGGCATCGCAATCGGAGGCAGCGCCGGAAACGCGGTCATTCGCAAGTTGGATCGCGGC
>JBAUNL010000149.1:0-2913 GCA_049579205.1 Rhodomicrobium sp.
CGCGTCACCGTAGAAGATTGCATCGATAAGGTTTCGAACCGCTTCGAGCTTGTGCTGCTTGCTGCACACCGGGCGCGTGCTATCTCATCCGGGGCACCGATCACCGTCAATCGGGATAACGACAAGATCTCCGTTTTAGCGCTGCGCGAAATCGCCGGAAAAGCCGTCTCGCCAGAGGACCTCAAAGAAGACTTGATTCACTCCTTGCAGTCTCATGTGGATGTCGATGAGCCCGAGCCTGAGGCAGCTCCAGCGCTTCCCGCCGCGAAACTTGCCAATGTGCTTGGTCCGGATGATCAAGCCTCGGACGTGAAGATCGACCGGATTACGGAAGAGGAGCTGTTGCGGGGACTTGCGAGCAGCATTCCAACCGAAGCCGCCAGCGCAAGCCGCGACAAAAGCGAAGAGACTGGGGACGGCAGGAACGGCCGTTTGCTCTCCCGCAACTATCGTTAAGCAGAGCAAACGGCGAATTGATTTCGAGCCTGGCCGGGAACCAGCTTCTTCGTCAACGGAGGTGCTTCCGAGCGGTTTGAAGGTCTCATCGATGCAGCTGAAAGGTTCCGTCTGTGGGGGTCGGCTGCCGCTCACGAAGCGCATTTCCGGGGCATGCGGCTTCTCGACGAGAACCTTACTTCGGTTCAACGCGAACAATATGAAAGGCACGGCTATTTCGATGTCGCTGGCGGCGAAACTGGCCGACGCTATCGCATCAGGAAGGGCTTCCAAATGAATGTGGAGCAGCTCGACAACAAGAATAGACCCGTGCGCGTGCTATGCTTCATGCCTGAGGGCGATCTTGTGGTTGGCGACATGATGCTTGCCCAGAAACTGGCGCTGGAGCTGTTCGAGTCAGACACGCTCGAAGTTGCCAACAAGTTCCCTTCGCATGATTTTTGTATCAGTCCGATGCCATGAATAACCGCGCAGCTCACAACCTGCTAGGAGGTCTCACAAATCCTTGGGTGGTCGTTATTGCCGGCTTCGCCTACGGGCTTGTGCATGTTCTGCACAATTACCACGCTTGAGCTAGCGGCGAGGAGAGCTTCACCATTCGGCCCAGAATGCTGCAAAGATTGGTTCTGTGGTGGCTTGCTGACTGCGTAGGCGGGAAGCGCTAGCGTGGCCTCCGATCGATCCGGCGCCACCTGCGTCGCCCACCCCTACCTATCAGTGATAATTTGTATGTGGCTACAGCTGTTAACAGTGGTAAAATAAAAAAATAACCGGCCATGCATCCTTGTCGCGAAAGCGCTATCTTGACAAATACAATCCTGGGTTGCAGGGTTTTCTCTCTGTTTCTCATCTGATACCAGTGGGCTCTGGAGGGCGCCGTCAGCCTTGGCCTTGAAGGCATTGTGTCAAAGAGGCGAATCACGGCTTGCACCGCGCCCACGAACTGGAGCGATCTGCGCCTTAAGACCGTAGTTCCAATGACGCGGCGCATGAGGCGGTTTATTCTGTAGCCGGCACAAGGATACGATCCCTATGCCGGAAGCTCCAGCCGCCGTCAATTTAACAGGCAAATTCTTCGTTATCAAAAGTAGAGGGTGGACCTATGGGCTTGAAGCTGCACTTCCATCCACTTTCCGCGTATTCGCGCCGCGTCCTGATTGCGCTCATCGGAAAGCAGATCCCCTGTGAGAAAGTGTTCGTGGATACAGTCGCAGGCAAGCATCGTAACCTGCGTATAAGGCGCTTAATCTGTACGGCCGCGCAACGACCTTGGAAGAGAGTTCTTGTGCAGTAGCATTTACGTTGAATCCGCGCCAATCGGCGGACAGGCCTCGGTGCCGAAAGCAGCCGGCCTTTGCGCCGAGCCACCGCTTCCCCAATCGATCAGCACTTGCTGACGCGCGCCTGGAACGAAGTCACGAGTGCCTGGGACGTTGGCACCGCGCGCGCAGACCACCGGCATTTTGAAGCAACAATGTTCATCTTAGCGGTGAAATAGGGGCTTAGCAGGGTGAGCTCCATGCCTTTCGGCGTCAGCCTGCCCTTAAGGCGGCCTGCTGCCGAGTAAGTCTGCTCCGACCATCCACCTGTGATTTTTTCACCGTCCAGAAGCAGGATCGTACCCGCGTTGAGGGCATAGCTCGGGCTCTTGCATTTAAGCTTTTGTTCGATCTGCGTCTTCGTATCGTTCGCATTCGCCTGAAGGGAGCAGGTGAAATCTTCGGAAATACCGAGAATCAGGTCTATGCGGCCGCTCCCGTGGAAATTCCCAGTAAGGTTCTCCAGCGATGGCGCGGCATGTGCCGCATCGCCAGCAGCAACTCCGATTGCTTCCGGCTCTTGGGCGGCGAAGCCGGACTTCAGCCATGCGATATCGGTGAGGCTGGTGACAAGAGCGGAACTCTGGTTAAAGGTTTGCGACAAGGCCGATGTCTCAGTGCCAAAGATGGCAACAGCAATCCCGGCAAAAGCAAAAAAGCGACTCATTAGATGAACTCCTACTTCGCGACAAAAGCGTCCCTCGGCATTGTCGCAACAATTCGTTTAACACTCCCTGATTGCGCCGCAGTATACTGCCTTGCCGAAGATAGACTGTTGTCTCAGCAGAAATTGACACCCAAATGCCCTATCCGGCTTTGCACCAATGCCAAGCTTCGCGGTATCAAGGGTTCGAGAAAGGGACCTCTGATTGATCTGTGAGACGGAAGGTGCAACCCATCTTTCACCTCTTTCACGGACATCTTCCTGATGCTTTGGCGCAGGCTAGCTATTTCGCATAGGGTCGTCCGGGGGGAGGTATGGGACCCAAAAAACCAAACTGCCGCCCCCGAGCTTTTTAATGCTCGGGTTTGAGTGTAAGACTGCAGGCGCACATTAACGCCGTGGTGCGCCTCGTGCGGGCGTCACCCCACCTCACCGCCCAATCCCCCTGATGCGGGCGGCAATTTCTCATTTTAG
>JBAUNL010000150.1:0-3455 GCA_049579205.1 Rhodomicrobium sp.
TTTCAGTGCGATCTGATCTTGTCCCTGGCGCCAACTTCCCCGACTACGAACTTTCCGACCACACGGCAAAACGCCGAAAGCTCTCCGAGCTGCAAGGTCAGCATCCCATGGTGCTCGTTCTCAGCCGAGGCGGTTTCTGCCCTAAGGACCGTAGGCAGGCTGAAAGGCTTCTTGAACCCCATCGTGAAATGGAGGTCGGCTATTGCCGGCTTGTCACGATCAGTACCGATAACATCACTGAGACGAATGAATATCGCACCGGGGCCGGTGCTCACTGGACATTCCTCTCAGACGCAAGGCGTGTCGTCCAAAAGGACCTCGACATCGCCGAATATGCCGATCCTGTCCACAATCCCATGATCCCATATGTGATCGTGCTCGAGCCCGGCCTTATCATTTATAAGATCTATAATGGCTACTGGTTCTTCGGCCGGCCTACCATGGAAGACCTTCGGCAAGATCTTCGCGCCGTCACCAAGAAATGCCGGCCGGACTGGGACATCATAACGCCCGAACTCAAAGCAGCTTGGCAGCAAGGCCGCAAGGAACTCTTCTATCCTTACGGCAAAACCTACGCGCAAACTCTCGGCGAACAGGATTAGGGGCCAGCACGAACCGCGGTTATAGGTGCGTTGGCCCTGCGATGACCCTTTTGGCTCCATCGAAGCCTGTCCGCTAATGAGTTCGGACGCGCGCCGATACCCATGATGGCGCGGAGCAACGAACCGCTCCAATCAGAGGTCTGATACATTGATGCGAGACCGAACACCGCCAGATCGACGAAAACTCTTGCGACACGCGGCCGGACCATACAAAAGGGTCAGTTTCGTCGATCACCGCGAAGTGTTCGACCGCTAAAGACATGAACCAGACATTCAAGTGCCTGATCAAGCTGGTCAAGCTGAGACATTCTGGTTAGCGCTGTAACCGGAATATTGGTTTCCAGCCCTGTGGGGCAGGATCACCAGTTTTTTTGTGTAGAGTCCACCTGTCCGCTTATCCTTCTGCAGCGGAAGGATTTGTTGCGACTGCGAGAAATGGTAAATTGGGCCATAACCGGAAGCTGTTCATCGATGAGTCCATTGAGCTCGATGTCTCGGGCCATTGTCATCAGTCGAGTCGAACGCTGGTGTTTGCGTTTTCCGCGAGCGTTTCACCGCATCGACGATTTGTAAAATGTCCCTTTTTTTTGCGCGTCGTTTGTGTCCGGTATCCAAGATTGTGCTTTTTGCTCGGTCGCGAAGCGGGTTGCTGTTTAATCGAACTTCTGAACAATGCAATTCTGAAGTCCGGCGCTTTTCAGTTTTTTGCAAAGGCTCTTAGCGTCATCGCGCGACTTTAGCGGCCCGGCCAAAACGCGAAACCAAACACCCTTTTGTTTCAAATCTACCGGCCTCGTTAGGAGCGGCACTCCTCCTAGGATGGTCCTGTATTTGTCTAAAGCTGCCGCGAGTTCTGCTTCCGCTGCCTTCTCATCTTGGTCCGATTCGACCTGGGCAAAATATCCGCCGATTGAAGACGGAGCCGGTTCCGCCGCCGCTTTCACCAGAGCCCCTCGACCGGCCGGACCACTGACATCGACTGCATCCGGAACTGCAGCCTCGACCCGAGCCACCGGAGGCTGCACAGCGGCCAAAAATGGCGGGTGAACTTGCCCTGCACCTAATCTGACAATGCTGGGAACGGGAGCTTGCTCAGCGATATCGATGCGCGTTCCATCTGGCCGGTATCTTTCGCTTCGAACAACTGTTGGCTGATCGGCAATTTGCGGTTTCGCTTCGACCGGCTGTGAAGCGGAAGCGGCCTTGCCCATGCCAGCGAAAGGCGGATCTACTCGATTATCTAAGCGGGTACTTGGGCTCTTTGGCAGCTGGGCGGAGATCGGAGGGATAGCGTGCGACGGGGCACCTATTTCAGATCCATCCGGCGTTAAGCGTTCGTAAATGAGCTTCTTCCGGTTAGGGTGCTCCGGCATTTCATGCGAGAATTGTTCAACATGGCTGGTTTGGAATGCGTCATTGCCTGCCACCTTCATTGTTCGATAAAGATACCCTTCACCAAGCAGGATTGCGCAGGCCATTGTGACCGCGATCAATCCGTTCCTGCCGAGCTTGACGCCCTTAGAGCCATGGTGGCCGGGGTACTGTATTAGATCCAGAAGTGTCCAGGTTGAGGCGAAGAAACGGCCGGGTGCGACGCTCGTTTTCAAATGCACATCGCGCCGGTGAGGGCCCTGGCCCTCGAACCCGAGCCGCGTGTTTGATTCCTCATCGCGTTCAGGCTGCGTCGCGCGATTGCGGCTCTGCTTCAGCCGTGGTCTGGCATAAACTTGTTCACCGGTCAGCGAAGGCCCGGACGGGTGGTTTCCCCGATCGGCGGGGTAAGCAAATCTTTGCCGGTATTCATCAAGCGCTTTCACTTTCCGGCGCTTTCCAACGGCAACCATGAGTGAAGGCTTCTGCTGGTCCCGGGTCGAAGCGAAAAAAATCCAAATCCTTGATAGGTTAAGCCGTATCTTCTCCCGTAGGGGATGAACGAGAGCTTGCCAATTCCGGTTTACCCGCTCTTCCAACATCGCCTGCAAGAATTCGCTGCGAAAGCCCCACGGCCTTATACTCTGAGAATTTAGGCAGGCCAATGGCCTGCTGAGTCGCCGCTGCAAACCGGCACCGCTATCGCGATGCTTTGCGTGGCGTCATTTCTGAACGCAGAGTGCCGTCACAGAGATGCCATTCTGATGCGGAATTGTCCCTTGAACGATACGATTGCGCGCGATGGTATTTAACTCATCGCTAATCGCAGTGAATTGCCCAAGATAAGCAGTTCGAGCCGCTTCACACCGTTCCTTGCCGCTAAATTCCGCCGTTGCAAGCGCCGCATTCGATAACCGATCCTGCGGATTGGCATAAAAAAGGAAGGTAACCAACATAATCCACATCTTCATTCCCTCCGGCTGACACGTAATAACTGCGTCACAAAGTCATCCGTCTCCGCAATCATCCTCGCAGTGTACTGCAACATCCAGAATCTTCTTCTTGCACCGGCGGACACGGTACGTCCCCATACGAGCAGAAGACGCAGCAGTCTCCTTCCTTCGGCTTCATCAGGAGCCCGCAGGATTTGCACTCATAGAAATACAGACAGGCATCTATGGGCATGATCTCAATAGCCCTATGCCCGCACCCCGGACGCTGCCTTACCCTTGATCGTTGGACAGTTTGACTTGGCGTCCGCCGCGAAGAGTGCGATCGTCAGCCCAGCACTAAATAACCTGAAGAAAAATCACAATCAGCCCTACCACCGAGACGCCCCACGCCAGCGTCCGCACATAGGGAATGCCTGCGATATAAATCACAGGATGCGCCACGCGGGCCCAGAAGAAGATCTGCGCGCCGAGCGCTGTCATCGCGTTCAGCCGCCCCGTGGCCTGTGCCACCAGCACCAGCACGGCGAAC
>JBAUNL010000151.1:0-11758 GCA_049579205.1 Rhodomicrobium sp.
GAGGATACGATTTGGATCGGGTTGAAGGGCACGGCGGGCCAGAGCTTCGGCGCTTGGCTCGCCAAAGGCGTTACGCTTGATCTCGCGGGCGAAGCCAATGACTATGTTGGAAAGGGACTGTCGGGCGGTAAGATCATCGTAAGGCCGCCCGAGCACACATCCATCGTGCCCGAGGAAAGTATCGTCGTCGGCAACACCGTGCTTTACGGCGCGATCGCCGGCGAATGCTATTTCCGGGGCGTAGCCGGGGAACGCTTCGCCGTACGTAACTCGGGAGCGTTTGCCGTTGTGGAGGGCACCGGGGATCACGGCTGCGAATATATGACGGGCGGCTGCGTGGTCGTGCTTGGGCCAACCGGGAGGAATTTCGGAGCCGGCATGTCGGGAGGCGTCGCTTATGTGCTCGATGAGCGCGGCGACTTTTCGCGGCGCTGCAACATGGCGATGATCGAGCTGGAACCCATCGATCCGGGCGACGTTTCGCCTTTCGATCAAGCCAATGGCGACACATTGGAGCGCTTCAATTTCGTGCATCTCCTGCATGACATGACGAAGGACGACGAGTTGCGGCTCGCCCGTCTGATTGAAAACCATCGCCATTATACGGGGTCCGAGCGGGCCAAAGCGGTCATCGAAAACTGGGCGGACTATTTGCCGAAATTCGTGAAAGTTATGCCGGTCGAATACCGCAAGGCGATGGAGGCCATGAAGCCGAGGCCCATAGCACCGCATCCTCCGGCTCATGCCGATATCGCGGTCGGAGTGAACGGCCGATAATTAGGACTCTAGGAGCGGGCAATGGACCCGCTCTGGAACGGCTGCCAACGATGCAGCTCCGCATGATTGAGGACGGGTAATGGGGAAGATAACGGGGTTTCTGGAAATCGAGCGCGAGGACCGCGATTATGCGCCGGTCAGCGAAAGAACGCGCCATTTCCGCGAGTTCGTGCTGCCGCCGGCTGATGAGGAGGTGAAGAAGCAGGCTGCACGGTGTATGGACTGCGGCATCCCATATTGCCATCGCGGCTGCCCGGTAAACAACCAGATCCCCGATTGGAACGACCTCGTCTATCACAGCGATTGGCAAGAGGCGTCGCGCAACCTGCATTCCACGAACAACTTCCCGGAGGTTACGGGCCGCATTTGCCCCGCGCCTTGCGAGGAATCCTGCACGCTCAATCTGGAGGATGTGCCGGTCACCATCAAGAGCATCGAATGCGCGATCGCCGACCGCTCTTTCGAGGAAGGCTGGGTGACGCCCGAGCCTCAGTCGCGAAAGACCGGGAAACGTGTTGCCATTGCTGGATCTGGGCCTGCCGGCCTTGCAGCGGCACAGCAGCTTGCGCGTGCAGGCCATGACGTTCACGTCTACGAGAAGAACGCGATGCCGGGCGGCCTTCTGCGCTATGGCATTCCGGATTTCAAGCTCGAAAAGCACATCATAGAGCGCCGAGTGGCGCAGATGCAGGCGGAAGGCGTCATCTTCCGCTGCAACGTACATGTTGGCGTCACGCTTTCTGCCGCCGATCTCGAAAAGGATTACGACGCTATTCTGCTTTGCGGCGGCGCCGAAAAAGCCCGCGACCTTGCCATCCCCGGCCGCGATCTCAAGGGGATCGAGTTCGCGATGGACTTCCTGCCCCAACAGAACAGGCGAGTTTCCGGCGAACCACTTTGGAATGCCGAACCTATCCTGGCAACGGACCGCCGCGTTGTCGTCATCGGCGGCGGCGATACCGGCTCAGACTGTATCGGGACGTCCTTCCGCCAAGGTGCGCGGTCCGTCGTTCAGCTTGAAATCATGCCGAAGCCGCCAGAGAAAGAAGACAAGCTCTTGAGCTGGCCGCATTGGCCGCTGAAGCTGCGTACGTCCTCCAGCCAAGCAGAGGGCGCCGAACGCGATTTCAGCGTCGTGACGGTGCGCTTCGAGGGCGACTCGGAAGGACGGGTGAAGGCCTTGCATTGCGTAAGGGCGAATGAAAAACTCCGCCCCATCGAGGGTTCTGATTTTAAGATCGAGACAGACCTTGTTCTTCTGGCAATGGGCTTCGTGTCGCCGGTGCACGAGGGACTTGTCTGTGATTTGGAACTGGAACTCGATGCACGGGGAAATGTGAAGGCCAACGAGTTCGATTACCGCACCTCACAGCCAAAAGTCTTCGCCGCGGGTGATATCCGCAGGGGTCAGTCCCTTGTGGTGTGGGCAATCCGCGAAGGGCGTCAGGCAGCGCATGCCATCGATAAGGCTTTGATGGGGCAAACGGAGCTGCCGCGCTAGGACCTTTCCTCACGCTGTCAGCATGCAAGAGTCGCGGATTGCAGCGATGTTCGCGGCATAATCGCCACCTTTGAACACGGCTGAGCCGGCGACAAGCACATTCGCGCCCGCTGCCGCCAGCAGAGGCGCGGTTTCCGGCGTCACACCCCCGTCGACTTCGAGGTCGATGCCCCTGCCTGCGATCATGATGCCGATGCGCTGGACCTTATCCACCATGGCGGGAATGAAGGCCTGCCCGCCAAATCCAGGGTTGACGCTCATGACCAGGATAAGGTCGATCTTGTCCAGCACATATTCGATAGCGCTTTCAGGCGTTGCCGGGTTGATCGAGACCCCTGCTCTCTTGCCAAGCGCCCGAATGACCTGCAGTGACCGGTCGAGATGCGGGCCGGCTTCCGCATGGACGGTAATGATGTCGGACCCAGCCTTGGCGAAGGCTTCGAGAAACGGGTCGCACGGCGCGATCATCAGATGCACATCGAGCGGCTTCTTGGTCCAGGGACGGATACATTCAACAAGGCGCGGACCAAAGGTAATGTTTGGCACGAAATGCCCATCCATGACGTCGACATGCACCCAGTCGCATCCAGCTTCGTCGATAGCGCGCACCTCCTCGCCGAAGCGAGCGAAATCGGCTGAAAGGATGGACGGAGCAATGAGGACTGAGCTGTTCATAGGCTGCCTAAGGGTTTGCCGGACTCGCAAAGACGCGGCTTGCGAGTATATCGGCTGTTGCGATTTCTGATAATTCGGAGGCGGATAGCGGGCCGTTTGAGTTGGCGAAAATGCGATTGGCATGGCGCAGGCGTGCGCGATCGAGCGCATTACGTATAGAGCGCGCATTGGCAAAATGCGGCTGAGCCCGGCGCTTTGCAATATAGGCGCTCAGTGTCTCGCGAGCCTCCAATGACAGGTGATAATTCTGCTGGCTCAACATCTTCTCTGCGATCGCGAGCAGCTCCTCATCCGAATAATCCGGGAAGTCGATATGGTGGGCGATGCGGCTGCGGAAGCCTGGATTGGTGGCGAAGAACTTGTCCATCCGGTCCGCATAGCCGGCCAAGATAACGACAAGATCGTCGCGCTGATTTTCCATCACCTGCAACAGGATCTCGATGGCCTCTTGCCCATAGTCACGCTCATTGTCTGCCCGGTGCAGATAGTAGGCCTCGTCAATGAACAAGACACCGCCCATCGCCTTCTTTAGGACTTCCTTCGTCTTGGGCGCCGTGTGGCCAATATACTGGCCGACGAGGTCGTCACGCGTGACGGAGACGAGATGCCCGCGCCGTACATAGCCGAGCCGGTGCAGGATATCGGCCATACGAAGCGCAACCGTCGTCTTGCCAGTACCGGGGTTGCCGGTGAAGCTCATATGCAGCGTAGGTGTTTCATGCGCGAGCCCCAGGCGGTTGCGCGCGCGCTCGACGAGAAGGAGTGCTGCGATTTCACGAATGCGCGTCTTGACCGGAACAAGGCCGACCAGTTCGCGGTCGAGCTCATCAAGCACCGCGCCAACGCCGGACTCATCATATTCGCGGCGAAGGTCGGCTCGGCCTTCGGCTTGGGTTCCCGCTGCTTCCGTCATTCTGCGATTTCCATCGTCATCCCAGGCGTATACGGCGCATCATTTCATGCTGCACCGTGCACGGGATGACATTACGAATAACGCCGCCCCGCAGGCCTATCCGCAGCATAAGGCCGCGTGGTGTAACGAATGTTCCGCCCCGCTGCCTCCTGACGCTGCAATTCAAAGCCGGGCTCATCTTCCGGCCTGTTCACGATGAACGACAGCTTCACCGACTCCCAGCCATGGCTCGCATCGAAAGCCGAAATGCGGATATAGCGCTCGCCATAGATTTTGCGGCATGCCTCAAGCTCCATCATGACGGCGGATGCGTCTTTGATGCCGAACATCGGCAAGCCCCACATCTCCCAAAAGGTATTGCGGGGATGAGGATCGTCGGTGAATTCGATATTCACTGCCCAGCCGTTCTCGATGCAATATTGGACCTGCCGCTTGATTTGATCCTGGGTCAGGTCGGGCAGGAATGAAAACGTTCCTTGTGTGATGCGCATTGTATTCTCCTTCCCTCTCCCCATGGGGAGAGGGCTGGGTGAGGGGCCTTAAGTTACTCCGCTGCCGTCGCCAGCGGCACAAAGTCCGGCGTGTCAGTCGAGGTATAGTTGAACGAGACGTCGCCCCAAACGTCGAGCGCTTGCTTCAATGGCAGGCAATGCCGTGCCGCCTCGCGCAGGATCTCCGGCCCTTCGTTCGCGTAGTCCCGGCCTTCGTTGCGGGCGAGGATCATGGCTTCAAGCGCCACGCGGTTGGCGGTGGCGCCCGCCTGAATGCCCATCGGATGGCCGATGGTGCCTCCGCCAAACTGGAGCACCACATCCTCCCCTAGTAGATGGATGAGCTGGTGCATTTGGCCGGCGTGAATGCCTCCGCTGGCGACGGGCATGACCTTGCGCAGGCTCGCCCAGGGCTGATCGAAAAAGATGCCATGCTCAAGCTGCATCGGGTTGAAGTCCTCACGGCAGATGTCGTAATAGCCACGGGTCGTGGCGGGATCGCCTTCGAGCTTTCCGACCACTGTCCCCGCATGAATGTGATCCACGCCCGCAAGCCGCATCCATTTCGCGATCACCCGGAAGGATACTCCATGGCTCTTCTGTCGCGTATAGGTGCCGTGGCCGGCGCGGTGCAAATGCAGGAGCATGTCGTTTTGCCGGGCCCATTTCGACATGGACTGGATCGCCACATAACCGATCACAAGGTCAATCATGACGATGACGCTGCCGAGTTCCTTGGCGAATTCCGCGCGCCGGTACATCTCCTCCATGGTCCCGGCCGTGACGTTGAGGTAGGTCCCTTTGACCTCACCCGTTTCGGCCTGCGACTTGTTCACGGCCTCCATGCTGTAGAGGAAGCGGTCGCGCCAATGCATAAAGGGTTGCGAGTTGATGTTTTCGTCGTCCTTTGTGAAATCGAGCCCGCCTTTCAGGGCTTCGTAAACGACGCGGCCGTAATTGCGCCCCGATAGGCCGAGCTTCGGCTTGACCGTTGCGCCGAGGAGCGGGCGGCCGAATTTGTCGAGCCGCTCACGCTCCACAACGATGCCGGTGGGCGGCCCATCAAAGGTCTTCACGTAAGCGACCGGGAGCCGCATGTCTTCCAGCCGAAGCGCTTTGAGCGGTTTGAAGCCGAAGACATTGCCGATGATGGAAGCCGTCAGATTTGCGATCGAGCCGGGCTCGAAAAGGTCGAGATCGTAGGCGATATAGGCGAAATAGCAGCCCAGCGCGTTTGGCACCGGATCGACGCGATAACATTTCGCGCGATATTTGTCGCATGCTGTCAATCTATCGGTCCAAACAACCGTCCAAGTCGCCGTCGAGCTTTCGCCCGCGACTGCCGCGCTCGCCTCGACTGGATCGACGCCATCCTGCGGCGTTACGCGAAAGAGTGCAATAACGTCAGTCTCTTTCGGCTCATAATCGGGCTGCCAATAGCCCATTTTCCGGTATTCCATCACGCCCGCCTTGTAGCGGTCCTTACCGGTTACGGCTCTCGCATTTGTATCCATGGGGCCAACCCCTTTCTTGAAGTCTCATTCTTGTACCAGCCCCCGCTGCCGCATTTATTTCAGGAGTGTTTTCGCGGCCCTTACCGCAGCATCGGTGGTAATGCCGAAATGTTCGTAGACTTTCACCGCCGGGCCAGAGGCTCCGAACCCCGTCATTCCGATAAACGCCCCGCCGGTGCCCAGCCAGCGGTCCCAGCCGAACCGTGCGGCTGCCTCGATCCCGATTCGCGGCGCGGTACCGAGGACGGAAGCCTGGTATTCAGCCGTTTGCTGCTCGAACAGCTCCCAGCAGGGCATGGAGACGACCGCCGCATTGATCCCATCGGCCCGAAGACGGTCCGCTGCTTGAACTGCAAGCTCGACCTCGGAGCCCGTGGCGAGGAACGTAACGTCGCGGCTGCCATCGGCATCACGAAGCACATAGGCGCCGCGAGCCGTGAGATTTTCGTTTGACGGCTCAATACGAACTGCAGCCAGATCCTGCCGCGAAAGACAAAAAACAGACGGCGTGTGACGTGCCGCGAGCGCGATCTCATAACCTTCGGCTGTCTCGACGGCATCGGCGGGCCGGAACACTTGCAGGTTCGGCGTCGCTCTGAGCATGGCAAGATGCTCGATAGGCTGATGAGTAGGTCCGTCTTCCCCGACCCCTATCGAGTCGTGGGTCAAAACGTAGAGCACACGAAGCCCCATCAGAGCTGAGAGGCGCACCGCGCCGCGCATATAGTCGGAGAACACAAGGAAGGTGCCGCCATAGGGAATGAAGCCGCCATGCAGCGCGATGCCATTCATGGCAGCACCCATGGCGTGCTCGCGGACGCCGTAATGAATGTAGCGGCCGGAGAAATCGCCGGGTGTAACCGGCTTCAAGCCCTTCGTCAGCGTAAGGTTCGACTGGGTGAGATCGGCGGAGCCGCCAATCGTCATATCCGTGGCGCTATTGATGACCTGCAGCGCCATCTCCGACGCTTTTCGCGTGGCGAGCTTTGGCTTCTGAGCCAGCATCTCCACTTTGAAGGCATCGAGCTTGTCCGCCACGGAGGCCGGAAGCGTGCCATCAAACATTGCTTGAATGTGGCGGCGCTCTTGGCCCGGTAAGCTGTCCAAGCGGGCTTCCCAGTTTTCGCGCGCCGCCCGGCCCCGAGTACCCGCATCCCGCCACTCTGAAAGGATTGTTTCGGGCACCTCAAAGGCAGGATAGGGCCAGTTGAGGCGGGCGCGGGCAGCGGCAACCTCGTCTTTACCCAAGGGGCTGCCATGGGTTTTCTCGGTGCCCTGCTTGTTCGGAGCGCCGTAGCCGATTACGGTGCGGCAAGCGATCAGGGAAGGCTTGTCGGACCCTTGCGCACTCTCAATTGCACTCTCAATCTGCGCAGTGTCATGACCGTCGATGCGGCGGACAGACCAGTCCGCAGCCTCGAAGCGTTTGAGCTGGTCCATTGATGTTGAGAGGCTGGTCGGACCGTCAATGGAGATAGAGTTATCGTCGAAAAACACGATTAGCTTATTGAGCTTCAGGTGCCCCGCCAGATCGATGGCCTCGTGGCTTATGCCCTCCATCAGGCAGCCATCGCCGGCGATCACATAGGTGAAGTGGTTGGCAATCCCGTCTCCGAATCTCGCATTCATGAGGCGTTCAGCGATGGCCATGCCAACGGAATTGCCCAAACCCTGGCCAAGTGGCCCCGTTGTCGTTTCGATTCCCGCCGCGTGGCCGTATTCAGGGTGACCTGCGGTCTTGCTTCCAAGTTGCCGGAAGTTCTTGATCTCCTCGATCGTCATCCCCGGATAGCCCGTGAGATGGAGAAGAGAATAGAGCAGCATCGAGCCATGGCCGGCGGAGAGCACGAAGCGGTCGCGGTCCGGCCAGCTCGGCGCACTCGGATCGAATTTCAGGAATTTTGTGAAGAGGACGGTCGCAACGTCGGCCATGCCCATCGGCATCCCAGGATGCCCTGAATTGGCCGCCTCGACTGCATCCATGGCCAGCGCCCGGATCGCATTCGCCATTTCGCGCAGCGTAGGCTTCGCGCCCGGGTGCAAATTGGATTCATATGCGAGGTTCGTCATCTTTTGTCCTTGTGTCACGACGCGCGGCGCTTGTGTTCCATAAGCCGGCTGATCATGGGCGTCAGAATGAGCTGCATCGCAAGATCAAGCTTTCCGCCTGGAATAACAATAGAATTCGCCCGGCTCATGAAGCTGTCGTGGATCATATTCTTCAGGTAGCTGAAGTCGATCCCTCGCGGGTTTCTGAATCGGATGACGACCATGGATTCGTCTGGCGTCGGGATCCAGCGAGCGATAAATGGATTCGACGTATCGACTGTGGGCACGCGCTGGAAATTGATGTCCGTTTCCGTGAATTGCGGACAGATATAGCGCAAATAATCGGGCATCCGCCTCAGGATGGTATCCGTAACGGCTTCATCTGAATATCCGCGTTTCTGCCGGTCGCGATGAAGCTTCTGAATCCATTCAAGATTTATGACCGGGACAACGCCAATTTTCAGATCCGCGTGCTGCGCGACATTTGCGCCGTCAGTGACCAAGGCGCCGTGAAGACCTTCGTAAAAAAGGATGTCGCTGCCGGGCAGGTCTTCCCAGGGCGTGAAGGTTCCGGGCGGATACCCGTAGGCCTCTTCTTCCGCTGCGTCATGGACATAGTGCCGGCTCCGGCCTCCTCCGCATTCCCCGTATTCCCGAAAGGTGGTCTCCAGCTCCTGAAAAAGGTTCGCTGCCGGTCCGAAATGGCTGAAAGAATGGTTGCCGCGCGCCGCCTCCTCGTTCATTGCCTTTTTCATAGCCTCACGGTCGAGGCGGTGAAACGCATCTCCCTCGATATAGGCGGCTTCGATCCCTTCCCGGCGGAATATCTGCGCGAAGGTATGTCTCACCGTCGTCGTGCCGGCCCCCGAGGAACCTGTGACTGAGATTATGGGGTGTTTCAGCGACACGATCAGGTTTCCATCGAGCGGAAAAGCCCGCGCTGGCGAAAAAGCGGGGAACGATTACCGAGAGAATGCGGCTCACGGTAATAGTGTGCGACTTCCTCCACCTCTTTTTTGCAGCCGAAAACGAGTGGTACGCGTTGGTGCAGAGAGGTGGGCTCAATATCGAGAATACGTTCCAGGCCATCTGTGCACGCGCCCCCCGCTTGCTCGATAATCCAGGCCAGCGGGTTCGCCTCGTAGAGTAGGCGCAGGCGGCCATTGGCATAGCCTTGACGATTGTCGCCAGGATATAAGTAAATCCCTCCGCGCATCAGGATTCGAAACGCTTCCGCCACAAGCGAAGCGTGCCAGCGTATGTTGAAGTTCTTTTTCCGGGGGCCATCGGCTCCGAGTTTGCAATCGAGGACATAGGCTTTGACGGCATCGTCCCAGAAGCGGAAATTGGAGGAGTTGATTGCATATTCCTGCGTGGCTGCCGTGATCTGCACATTGGCACGAGCGAGCAGGAATTCATCGGTTCCCGGCACACGCCAGAGCATCTGCGTACCCTGCCCGAGAGTGAGCACCATCGCCGTCTGCGGGCCGTAAATGATAAAGCCGGAGGCCAATTGGTTGCGACCCGGCTGAAGCAGCGGCGACAGGCAATCAGCGGGCAGGATCGAGAAAATGGTACCAATCGAGAGGTTGGCGTCGATGTTCGAGGAACCGTCGAGCGGATCGATATTCACTGCAAGCGATCCGCTCGCATTTAAAGCGATGGCCTCTTTGGCTTCCTCCGAGCCCATGCATGCGACAGGCGCCTCACCTAAAGCCTTCTTCAAAGTCTCGTGCGCTATAAAATCCAGTTCCTTCTGGGTATCGCCGTCCTCATGATCATTGCGTTTGCGGGCCAGATCGCCAGCAAGTGGCCCCTGGGCGACGATGTCAGCGATGCCTATTCCGGCGCCGGCAATGCGAAGTATAGTGTCTGCTACGCCGGTCTTCCGCGGATCTTTCCCCGCCCATTCCGTCAGGTGCTGGCGCAATGTGGCACAGCCGGCCATGCGATGATGCTCCTATCCAAATTTGGGACGGCCGGCGTGGGAAGCCTGACCAGTCTCACATTATCATTCACCTTCCCTGCAAAGTAAATTTTAATTTCTTTTCCGTTTGCTTAAGTTTTTCTAATGGTCTATCCTGCTTTAATGAAGAACGTAACGCTAAAGCAGCTGCGTGTGCTTTCGGCAGTCACGAAGACTGGGTCCATGGCAGGTGCCGCGCGGCAGCTTAACGTTACACCCCCTGCCATCACTGTTCAGGTTCAGCAGCTCGAGCAGTCGGTAGGCTTGCCGCTAGTCGAGCGGTTTGCAGAGAAGACAACTCCCACGGCTGCGGGAGAGGTCCTTCTAAGGTCCGCTCAAAGGATTGAACTCATTCTGGCAGAGTGCGGTCAAACAATCGCACAGATAAAAGGGATTTCAGGCGGCCGGGTCTCGGCAGGCGTCGTCAGCACTGCCAAATACTTTGCGCCGAAAGCCCTGGCGGCCTTCAAAAACCGGCACCCAGGGGTCGAACTGCGTCTTTCCGTTCGTAACCGTCAGGAAACGATCGAGGCATTACGCGACCTTACGCTTGATCTTGCCATCATGGGAAGGCCGCCGGAACACCTTGATCTTGAAAGCACTGTTCTTGGCGATCACCCCCACATCATAGTTGCGCACGGGGAACATCCGCTGGTTGGGACGCGTCTATCAATGGGCGCCCTCGAGCCGGAGACTTTTTTCATCCGCGAACAAGGATCGGGGACCCGCATCCTCATGGAGCGCCTGTTTGATGAAGCGGGCGTTACGCCAAGTGTAGGCATGGAAATCGGCTCCAACGAAACCATCAAGCAAGCCGTGATCGCAGGGCTCGGCATAGCTTTCATCTCGGCTCACACGGTCGCCGTCGAAATCGCCGACGGCAGACTTGCGGAGCTTCAGGTGGAGGGCCTTCCGATGGTGCGTAAGTGGTATGCTGTCCGCCTTCGGGAAAAGGCAGTGCTTCCCGCCGCAGAAGCAATGTGGCAATTTCTGGCGGCGGAAATTCAGAGCTTCCTGCCGCAAGCGGCTGCAAGCGAGCTGGCTTAAACGGCCTCGCTGAGGCGACCTTGGAAGCCTCGCGCCTTTTCGGCATAGTGGCGGGCGGTCGCCTTGATGCGTTCGGCATCGCCTGGCGAAAGCTCGCGCACAACCTTGGCTGGTACCCCCATCACGAGTGAGTTTGGCGGAATCGACTTCCGCTCCGTGACCAGCGACCGTGACCCGATCAGGCAATTACTGCCGATCACTGCGTTGTTGAGGATGGTCGCCCCAATGCCAATGAGACAATCGTCGCCGATAATGCAGCCGTGCAGCACCGCCTGATGCCCTACGCTACAGTTGCGCCCGATTTTGAAAGGGACTCCCTCGTCGGTGTGAAGAACGCAGTTCTCCTGGATATTGGTGTTATCGCCGATCTCGATAGGTTCGTTATCGGCCCGAATGACCGAACCGAACCAAACTGACACATTCCGTCCGAGCCTTACATTGCCGATCAGATAGGCATTTGGCGCTACCCAGTAATCTCCTATGGGCGGAAGCTCGGGTCCGATCCCGTCCAGGGCCAAAATGGGCATCAGGCGTCAATCCTCGCCTTTAAGGTCGTCTTCGAGGATGGCCATTTGAAATTGATAAGAGACCTCGTTGTCTTCGTCGTCCTTGTAGATGACGCCAATAAATTCTTCTCTTACAAAAACCTCGACGGAATCCTGTTTCTTATGCCTTTTCCGTATCTCAATCTCATCAAAATCGAACTTCTTTCTAAGATAGGTTTCAAGGCTCTTAATCTCTGCTGGGGTCATGATGTGCCTGCTTTTTCTTGGACTTTTGTTCGGGTCCGCCAAGTTCAGTCCCCCGCAAAAGCTGATCCATCAT
>JBAUNL010000152.1:0-1698 GCA_049579205.1 Rhodomicrobium sp.
GATGTGTATAACGCGATGCGTTGAACCGCAGATCCTGAAAAGCGACGACGTTGACAGCATTCCTGCAATCCAACAGGAAGTGCCGGATGCGACCAAGGATGAGTGCAATGTCGCAAGCAAGCAATTCAACGCTGCAACGGTTATTCCTCAGTTCGAGATCGATCTCGCCGAGCTTGCCAAGCTCGGTAAAAAGACGAGCGACGCCATTATCGACTATCACGGCAAAATCCAGAAAGCCGCAATCGATTCTCTCGGGAAATGTCTCGGCTTTCGCCAAAAATACTTCAAAATCGATTACCTTGGGAAGCGCTGAACAAAGCAGAATCGTGTAACGCTATTCACACGATGCTGATTCTTTCGTGAGCCGGCCGCGGATTTGCCCACAAGCCACTGAGAGTTTTCACTTCTGCGGGGCTTTTACCCCTGGTTTTGCGCTCTATGCCGCCTCGCAGACGGAGTTATCCATTGAGCGCAGTAACGCTTTCTTTGCAATCACCAAATTGCCCAGCGCGAACAAGGTATCGTACTGCGCACCGTTTTTAGCCAAGCCCCGGTAGCGAGCCTTCTTGTGGTTGAACAGGTTCTTCACCACATGAAACGGATGTTCAACCCGCGCCCGGATTTGTGCCTTGACCTTTTCCAGGGCCTGCGTCAACTGCTTCAGCGGCCCTTCGGCCATGCCCTTGAGCTTGGCGCGCTTCATCGCCACGGACCATTGCACTTGCGTCTTGATGGCACCGTCGGCTTGCGCCTTCACTATCTCTTCGCGCTTTTGCACCCCCGTGTAACCCGCGTCGAGAAACACGTGATCCTCTTGACCATGCAGCACCTCATGGGTGTGCGCCACATCGGACTCGTTGGCCGCCGTGTAATGCGTGCTGTGCACCAGACCCGACTCAGCGTCAACGCCCACATGGGCCTTCATCCCGTGGTACCACTGATTACCCTTCTTCGTTTGATGCATCTCAGGATCGCGCGCCTTGTCGCGATTCTTTGTCGAGGTCGGCGCGTTAATCAGGGTGGCATCCACCATCGTCCCCCCGCGCATCATCAGCCCGCGCTCGCGCAAGTGCGCGTTGATTTCCTCCAACAGCACCGCAGTCAGCTTGTGCGCCTCCAGCAGCCGGCGAAACTTCAGCACCGTGGTCGCGTCCGGCGCCTCCTCATGTCCCAGATCAATACCGACAAATTGCCGGATGGCCGCACTGTCGCTCACCGCATCTTCCAACCCCTCGTCGGACAATGCGTACCATTGCTGCACAAAGTACAGCCGCAGCATGCGCTCCAGCCCAATCGGCGGACGTCCCCTCGCGCCCTTCGGATAGTACGGCTCCAACGCTCCCAGCAAGCGCGCCCACGGCACGACTTGCTCCATCTCACCCAGGAATTTCTCGCGCCGCGTAACCCGCTTCTTGCCTTCGTGTTCCGCACTCGCAAAGCTGATCTGTCGCATCCGTACCGCTCCGTCGTCGTTCCAGCTCTAACAACGCTTCACTACGTCACCGCGTTTAAAAACTCGTCGATTAAGCGGGTAAGGAGACGGCATCACTGCCGCCCCCTCCCCAAACAACCGCCCAAGCGACTTTCACCGCAAACTGCTCAAGCACAGCTAAAGCATCATCAGCTGATGCCGGTCTCGCCGTACTGCACAAGACCTTCGCAAACGCCATTTCGTTGGTCCATCCCATTGCTGAGACG
>JBAUNL010000153.1:0-3788 GCA_049579205.1 Rhodomicrobium sp.
GGGCGCCGCTCTGTCGAGACCATGCCTGTGGATGCGTGCCAGTATTTTTATGAGTGCAACCAGTGCGGTATGGTGATGAAGCCGAAGGAGGGGGATTGCTGCGTCTTCTGCTCCTATGGCGATGTGCCATGTCCGCCGGTGCAAGAGAATGCGGGATGCTGCGGGGAATAAGCGGCGGATGCATTG
Organism: Rhodomicrobium sp.; assembly: GCA_049579205.1. Classification (GTDB taxonomy): domain Bacteria; phylum Pseudomonadota; class Alphaproteobacteria; order Rhizobiales; family Rhodomicrobiaceae; genus Rhodomicrobium. The sequence continues at coordinate 187 of JBAUNL010000153.1, forward strand.
ATAATTCGGGTGGTGCTTTGTATGCTCCATTCGCAAAAATATTTCGGGAGGTAAACATGCATTCCACAAAGCATATTGCGATCGGTGCTTTGGCGTCTTTTGGCCTCATTGGTTATGCGACAGCCGCGGAGCTAACCGGCGCTGAAATTAAGGACTTCTTTTCGGGAAAGACGATCTACGTTGAGACAACGGGCGAGTCGGTGACAGGCACGCCAGGCCAAGGCGTGCTTTTTTATGCTCCCGATGGGAGTTCGCTTTACAAGACTCCGAAAGGAGTCATGTGGCATGGGACTTGGGTTATCAAGGACAATACGAACTGCACCACCTGGAAAGAAGTCCCGAATACTTCCTGCAATAAGTATGACAAGCAAGGCAATACGATCAGCATAATCAACATCGCGAATGGCAAGGTTCGCGCGAAGATCACAAAAACTGCTGTGGGGAACGTAGAGAAGTTGGCGCCGTAGCGCTGCCCGAGGAGTGGGGGTCAAGTCATCCTTACGCAGCCGCGGGATATCCATGCGGTTATCTGCAGCGGAAGCATCGTCTGGCCTCCGACATGCTCGTGCGGGATTTGCAGTATCGGCTGCGCTGCTGGCATTGCAATCAGCGCGGCCGGTTTTGGATCGCTGCTTGACCTCCTGCTTTGGATGCGCTTGATTCTGGCGGAGCTGTTTGGTCTGGTCATGATTGATATATTCATCTCATATTCGAACAAAGACCGTGAGCTCGCCGCATCGTTAGCTGCCGCGCTGGAAGCGAAGGGCTTTTCGACATGGTGGGATTTCAACCTTGTCGGTGGCGCGAATTATCGAAAGGAGATCCTTCAGCAGCTTCAGGCGGCGCGGGCGGTCATTGTGATCTGGACGGAGAATTCGGTAACCTCCGAATTCGTCCTTGATGAAGCCGACCATGCGGCTGCCGAGAAAAAGTTCATTCCTGTACGCGATCAGAAGCTCGAGATCAGGAACATACCGCTCGGATTCCGCGGTGCGCAGACCTATCCGCTAACGGAGATTGAACGGATCGCAGCAGCTCTGAAGGCGATGGGAGTTGAGCCGGGTGGTGAGGGAAATAGTGTTGCTCAACGTGTGGCGAAGCAAGAGCCCGCGCGTGCGCTTCCTTGGCGGGCTGTCGCGGCAAGCATTCTTACCGCAGGATTTTTGGGAGCAGTTGTGTATGGCTTCCTACCGGGTAAGCGCGCTAATGCAGACGAAGATTCAGTTTGGCATCATGCGAGAACAACTTGGACGCGCGAAGCCATGAGGGATTATCTTAACCATTATCCGGAGGGCTTTTATCATAGAAAGGCAAAAGCACTCATTGAATCGGATATGGGAATACTCTGTGCAAGGTTTCGGTGGCGGGTCTCCCATCCACTTTTGTGCCATGAAGTCGCGACGATGGCGGTGAGACATTAAAAAGCGCAGCAGGCCAACTTCGACCGATAGTCCCCGAAAGCTTGCGGCTTAAGCTCCTCCTATGATTGCCCGTCCCGTCCGAGGAGCCGGCCTCTTACCTCCGCTCCCGGTCTGCATGCACGACAATTCCTCGCAACAACTGTAATGAGTTTTCAACCCGATAAGTGCTCGACGTTATCGAATATCTCGGTCTTTGGCGCACCTTTGAGCAGACCCGCAAGACCACCCCAAATTGCTGCTGCTTGCTCTGCGGCGGCATCCGCCGATGCCTTTGTGTCAAAGATTGCGGTGACCATACCTAGCCCGTCGGCCCGCCAAAACGGAGTAGGTGTTGATGACACCTTTCATCTTTTTTACTCCAGCCTTCAGCTCGCTTGTCTTAGCGGTCAGTTCCGCCAGCTTGGCAGGGTCGAATTGAACTGTAGTTATGCGCGCGTACATGGCATTTCTCCCTAAACTTGAAAGTTATTATGAAGCTCTAGGGCTGGCATATGATCTTGCCGCCCCGGCTACTTCAAACAATATCGCTCCAAAATGTCTTTTATGGGTCGCGCACTTGGCCTGTTGCCGGATTGCCCCAAAGGTTGGGCGCAATCTTGAAACACCAGGATGGTTGTAAAGCGCAAATACATTTCACCGTATTGCACAGCGCCGCCAGAGCGCGTTCGAGTGCGAGGCCCGCTTTTGGCCCGACGCTGACTAAGCCCCTGATAGGAGATTCAATTCCGCTACTCCCTCAATTGCGGACGAGACTTCGACCGGGAATGTCTGTAACCGGCCTGCAGCACGCATTCATCCGCGATCAAATTTGAAGTCAACCGGCGGCGATGGCCAAAGCGCTCACCGTCTTGTTTCTTCAATAATCGCGGTCCACGCTCCGGTCACCAAAGCGCAGCATGGGGAAGGCACCGATACCGTTTCCCACAGTGCGGCACGCTGACCCGCGGATGGAATCAGCGGAGGCTCATAAACGGGCCCAACTTCAGAATTGACGATAGGTGGCGGCGCAGGCTGAAAGGCGGGCTTAGTATTTCCGGCCGCGATCGCAAACAAAAGCACTGAACCGAACACGCACAGGTAAATTACGCTGAAGGCAATTTCTATCCGGCGGGCAACGCGATGCAGCCAATCCATAAGATGCTGCCGCCCGGTATTTAAGCCGTAGAGATATCTCAATTCGAATTGGTAAGGCCGCGGTTGCTCGCAGACTTGAATTGACATTTGCCCAGCCCTCTACATTGCCCACAACGACACGCGGTTATCTGACTCGCGCCCGGCGGCAAAAGTCTCTCCACAGGTTATGCTTACTTTCCACAGGCGATTAATCAGCCCTGAAACCCTCATCTCCAGCCTCAGGATCGCCGAACATCTCCGAGCTCAGGACGAAGCGCCCGGCCTGTGACAGGGCCTCCCAAGTAAGCGGCCATCTCCTCAAGGCCTTTGAGCGGCGATCGCCTTCCTTTTGGACCCACGGCGCTATCTGGTTCGCTCTCAGCACGTGAGGGCTCCGGCTGGTCAGATATTAGGGTTCTTGCCATATGGTCTCGTGCGGATTTGCCGACCCACTGGCACCCCCGACCTCTCCCCCTCTCACACAAAAGCGGTCGAGCGCCGAGGCGTCTTCTGAGCAAAGACCTCTTGACTCAAAGCGCGTTCGAAGTCCCAGCATAGCGTCTCAAGTATGGAGCGTCGGTCATGCATGCCGGAACGAACAGACAAATTGTCGAGGAAGTCTTCAACGAACTGAGCAAAGGCAACGGTAGGCTATTCCTTGAGGCCATGGCTGACGATGTTCGATGGACGATTAAGGGAACGACGGCGTGGTCCAAAACCTATATCGGCAAAGAGATGATCAGAAAAGAACTCCTTGCTCCGTTATTCGCTCAATTCGACGGCCTTTATAAGAATCGGGCAACGCGCATCATCTCCGACGGCGATATCGTTGTCGTCGAGAGCGAGGGAAGTGCGGTCACCAAATCAGGAAAGCCCTATTGCAATACCTATTGCCATGTCATTGAGATGATGAACGGCAAGTTTAAATCTCTTACCGAGTACCTCGACACTGCGCTCGTCGAGGAAGCCCTAAAGCCACCAGCAGGTTAAAGCAAACGAGGCCTTGGCCGAAACAGCGCTCAAAGTCTTTTGAGTGTCCTGGCCAAAGGAGTTTGGCCGAGGCTACCG
>JBAUNL010000154.1:0-6042 GCA_049579205.1 Rhodomicrobium sp.
ATGGAACCAGCCCCGGAATGCGGCAAGGCTGCGCTCGCGAACGCGTTAGACGAGCCATGCGCTTGCTTCCGTACACCTGAGCTTAACGTGAATTCGCTTATTTTCGTAAAAGTTGCGTGGTTCGGTGTGTACGGGAGCGTTCGGCATGACATCGGCAGACTTCATGCGTTACCTTATTATTGTTAGCCTCGGCGTGCTTGCTTTCATAACCTTCCTGGTTGCGGGCACAATCATCGGGTTGATGTGGCTCGACAGCTGGAGCTGCGGAACCTGCAAACAATACCCGGTCGGGATTTATATCCTGGGCCTTCTCGGTATCTTATTCATTATCTCGATCAGTATCGAAGCCAGCGAAGCCCCGGAACCTTGGGAGAGGTGGATCAAAGGGAATTGGGTCACACTCACCGTCATTGTCGTCAGCATTCTGACATTCTTCGCTGTCGTGAATTGGTGGTGGTGGTTTTAGCCCCAGCGGCTTCTGCTTCGCGCACCGGCATTCCGCCTGTATAGTGGGGGTTGACGCCAGAGCATTGCCCTAGGGGAAAGCAATCAAGGAGCACGCGATGCAGGAACAGGTAGCGAAGCTGAAACGATATCAGACCTATATCGACGGAAAGTGGACTGACGCCCAATCCGGCAAGTTCTTCGAGAGCTTCGATCCCTATACTGGCGAACCTTGGGCGCTAATTCCGGAGTGCAATTCCGAAGATTGCAACATCGCCGTCGAGGCGGCATCCCGGGCATTTGAGACCGGCCCCTGGCCCTCGCTTACACCGACGGCACGCGGGAAAATATTGCGGAAGATTGCCGGCCTCATCGAGACGCACGCGGAGCATCTCGCCCAGACCGAGGTACGCGATAACGGGAAGCTCATCTCCGAGATGCAGGCGCAGACCAAGTATCTGCCCGAATGGTTTTACTATTATGGCGGCCTGGCCGACAAAATCCAGGGCGCGGTCGTGCCCGTGGACCGGGCTGATCACTTCAACTACATCTTACGCGAGCCGATCGGCGTGTGCGCCTTCATCGTTCCCTGGAACTCGCCTCTAATGCTGACTGGCTGGAAGCTCGCCCCTGCTCTTGCGGCAGGTTGTACGGTCGTCATAAAACCCTCCGAATATACGTCTGCGTCACTTCTCGAATTCATGCGGCTAGTCATAGCAGAGGCGGACATCCCTCCCGGCGTCGTGAATGTGGTGACCGGTTACGGTGCGACGGCAGGGGAGCCCCTTGTAACCCATCCAAAAGTCGCGAAAGTGGCCTTTACCGGCGGCACCGCTACCGGTGCGCGCGTCAACGAGCTTGCGGCGAAAAGCTTCAAGAAAGTCTCGCTGGAGCTCGGCGGCAAGTCGCCCAACATTGTCTTTGACGATTGTGTCATCGAGGATGCGGTTACCGGCGCAATCTCGGGAATTTTCGCCGCCACCGGTCAAACCTGCATCGCGGGTTCCCGTCTTCTCGTGCAGGATAGCATTCATGATGCCTTCGTGGAAAAGCTCGTCGCGATCGCGAAGCAAGCCAAGCTTGGCGATCCGTCCAAGTTCGAGACGCAGGTCGGGCCTGTGACGACGCCGCCGCAATATCGAAAGGTTTTGTCCTACATCGACATCGCCAAAGGAGAAGGCGCAACCTGTGTGCTTGGTGGCGGACCTGCGGGTGCGAGTGAGGGCGGCGGAACTTATTTCGTGAAGCCGACGATTTTCACCGGCGTGGACAATAATATGCGCATCGCGCAAGAGGAGGTCTTCGGCCCTGTTCTTTCCGTGATCCGCTTCAAGGATGAGGACGACGCCGTTCGCATCGCCAACGATATTGCCTATGGGCTTGGCGCCGGAGTATGGACGCAGTCGGTGAGGCGCGCTCACACAATGCCACGGCGGATCAAGGCGGGCACCGTATGGGTGAATACTTACCGGGCGGTGAGCTTCACCATGCCTTTCGGCGGTTATAAGGCTTCCGGCCTCGGCCGCGAAAATGGAATGGAAGCCATTGACGGCTATTTGCAGTCGAAAAGCGTGTGGATCAACGATGGCCCAGGCGGCGGGAATCCGTTCATAATGAAAACCGCCTCTTAAGCCTCGGGGGCGGGGAGCTCTCCGCGGCGCGCGATTGCGCTTGATTGGGGGCGGCGCGCACTTTATCTTGGCTTGTCTTATGCCCCGTTCGTCTAGCGGTCAGGACGCGGCCCTCTCACGGCTGAAACAGGAGTTCGATTCTCCTACGGGGCGCCAATGTGGCATTCAGATCCTGTTTTGCGTATTTCATTGGAGTTGGGCAAATGGTGCCAACGAGCAAAACGGCGCTCCGATTAGATATCTTCCTTTGGGACGGTAAAGCCTATCGGGCGCTTTTTAGTCACCCGGTATAATTCATTTCCTTGCGCATCCAGCAACCCGGTTCGCTTGCACTCACCGCCGGCCTCGTGAACTTGAATGCGATCAAATCCAAGCGGGGTACGATCAAGCTGATAAAGATCGTCCCACCAAGCGCGCTGACGCGTTGAAGCCGTGATGTAGCTCACCTTGCTCACTCATTATACTCCACAATGCGATTGATTTTGACGCTCGGCCATCCGGGTCCCGGCCCGGCGTCAACCTACGACACGAGTGCCAGCCCGGAAGTTAAGAGTAAGGGGTGCCTCTGTCATCCTGAATAAAAGGTTAATGGAAGTGACAAATGCGCACAGTCTATTCCAAATAGTGACCAAATATCATCAATCATTGTTCGGTCTAAGCTAGCTCGCTACGGTATAGCTAAAGTAAATCAACAAAAGAATTGAAGAATCCAGAACAATAAGCCGACCGGTGCTCAACTGCCGTCGTGTTCATCCTTCCGCCGCCTCTTAAGCTCGTCCTGCTTGGCACGTTCAGGCTCTTCCGGAATCTCTGGCATATCCAGCACGTCTATGACGCCGGTAAGGCAAACACGCAAGGAGCAGGTCTATGCGGCTTGCGCGGTGACCTTCCGGGTTTCACCCGTGGAGATTTCTTGGTCAAGCTGGTCACGGAAATCGGCGATCCCGAGCATCTTAAACTGTTTGCCTTGTTCGTCGAAGAATTCGTAAAGGTTTCCGGTCACGTTGCGGTTGCTGAAAAAGACGATGGCGTCTTGATCGCCGCCGCCTTCCATTTGCGGCTCTCCCGTCACCGAACCCCTAACGTAGCTGCCGCATCGGCGCACCTCCTTGAATCTTCCATCGGGATAATAGAACCGCAGCTCGCCCTGAATAACGAATGTGATGTATGGGGCATGATGCGTGTGCAGCATGACCTTCTGATTTGCCGCGAACTTGAAGATCACATCGACGATGCCTGCCCTCTCATCCACGTCATAAACAAAAAACGAAATATGGGGCAGCCAGTCGAGCGTCCGCCAGGTAATGTTGCTGTCGTCAAATTTGATCATTAAGTTCCTCCGGATTTTTTATCTGCTGCCGCCGAAACTTCTGCCAACCGCGCCAAATGGACAACGGCTATTTGCCTTGGGAGGTCCCGGCAAATAACCCGATCTTTTAGGCTTACGGAAAACCGGGCGATCAATGCGCGGGTCGAGACTGCAGCTACGGAACCCGAGGTCCGCTCAGCCCGGAAGTCGTGGCGTTGCCTCGCAACCGTAAAAGGGTGCTGCAGTTGAAACAAGCCTTGGCGCGGCGATGTGGATTGAGCGGAAAGTCTTCGCGGCGCCGCGGACCTTATCACAGCCAAGCTTGACTATTGGGACCTGCTGCTTTCAAAAGGGCTTAGGGCACATTATAGGGGGCAACATGAATACCGGCAAAAAGGGGACGGTAATCCCGTTCCCGCTATCGCGTACGGCTGACCGTGCGCCGGGACGAACGCTTCTCAAGCGGGTAGAGGGGAAGATTGTGGCCGTACCGGCTTCGAAGGCCGATACCATCGGCTTGGTCCGCCCGTCGCGTTTCGATCAGAAGCGGGAGCACGGCTAGACCGCAGAATCAAACCCTATGGTTCACGGCCGAAGCGCGAAAAAATCGCGCTTCATGCTCACATGGAAATTATTTTTTGGATGGGGTACGCTGCTAAACCCCTGATTTAATTGGAGCGGGCGAGGCGATTCGAACGCACTTCAGCATATAAATCAAAGGTAGCAATAGGGTAGCACTAGCGTGACCGGTTTGTGACCAACGCCGCACACCTCCCCACCGATCCGTCTGCGGAAAGCATCTCTGGATGAGTGTCGAGAATGCGGCGAGTTCGACGGCTGCTTTTTGCATCGCCTCGTCTCCGGTAGCTCGTGAGCTAGAACGGATGCGCTCGCTGCGTCTTTATGTTAACCAGATTCGTGGCTGCTAGAATCATACGAATGCTTGGTTTTTTGTTCCTCCTGTTTCTGCTGTTAGTTCATCAAGTTCGGATTGCAATCCTGGATGTTATCGGCAGCAGAGCACCCGCCCGGCCAAAAATCGGCTAAGTCGTAGTGTGAACCGCTTTATGAATCTTGCCCTACGAAGCCTTGCCGCCACCAAGGCAGTTAGGCCGGAGCTCAAGTATGGCCGAATACGCTGAGTTCTTACGTCGGCCGATTCCGAAAACGGAATGCGCGCAACTGTACCGAAGGTTCGCATCCCTACCTCTCCGCCAAGTAGTTATGTAAGCCACTGCCATTACTAGCTAAATTTTTCTACGTTGCTTCAGACCATGCGTCAGCCCATCGTAACAGCGTTTGCTGGGGCTTGTTCGCACTGATAACCATCTAACTTTTAATCAGAGGGTCGATGGTTCGAATCCATCTGGGCTCATCAATAAAAACAATAACTTAGCGCAACGCTGTTGCTGATTTCGCACCTCTAGGTAGCAAATAGGTAGCGGATTTAATGCGCCGTTAGGTTACCTCCTGCGCACGAATAGCTCGCTTGAACGCTTCCCCGCTCTTTTGATTGCGCGTGTCGTTTGCATCAAAAGCGTCAAAAATGCGTGATGGACCGCTGACACTTTTTCCAACTGCTATAGCTGCTCTGTTACTGAACTCTGGACACATAAACTGCCGCGTACCGGGGAGGCTTGTCTTGATCGCAGGCAGCCTCCCCGCCGCTTAGAAGCTTTCGCCCGAAAGCGTCCGATGGCGAAACCGCCGACTCCAAGGTTGAGCTGGCGGCTTAGCTTCGGGGTGGGTCTTGAGGAAGTGATGCAGCACGTGGAGCAGCTCTAAGACATGCTTCCTGTTGCCCCGAAGCTGCGAGCGTCGAATATCATCGACGATCATATCCCGGACTTTCTCGGTTCCACGCTCTTGGCATAAAAGGCAGCTCGCGAGAGCCGTTGCCGCGATTTCTGGCATATGCTCGTGTTCGGCAATGGCTCGGACCTCCTCCTTGGTCAAGCCGCAGAAGTCGATGCAATCTTCCAGTCTGATCATCAACTCCAATGCTTCTTCTTTTGGTCCCCCCGGCTATACGGAAAAAACTGAGTTTTAGACTCGGGGAAGCTCGCCTCAACCAGCCCGCAATAAGGGTTGATGACAGCGAACTCGGCAAGCGGTTCCAGTCTCGGCTTTCAACAATGTAGCCAAGGTTTGCTTATGCACGAGGGCTTGGTGCTAAGCCTTGCGCCGAACCACTCATTCTTGGGGATAAGGGTGTGAAGATATCTGCTAGAACCGGAGCCACATTGCATACATAGATCACCCAACGTACCCTGCATATGCGGGGAAGGATCGCTGGTCGCCGCCCACACTCACCAGCGGTCTTTCGCCCCTTTATCGGTGAATTGGCGACGCTGCGGGATGATGTTCCCTTCCACGGGCTCCACTCCTGACAAGCTAGGGGTGCGGCTATTCGCCTTCATGCTGATTTCACAATCCACAACTAACTTTTTTCTTGACACGCCCCACTGATCCCTCGAACGGGCGTTGTCAGGCGGGTTAGGCATGCATAGACCCCCGCTCGAACATGCTTAACCCGCTTCAGTGCCTCCCCGCGCAAAGGGAGCTTGAGCCTTCGCCCAGTGCCAGCGCGGGAGGCTTCCAGACATTTGCATTTTGTTGCATAGTATTTCGCCGCTTTAGAAATGCCCTAGCCTAAAT
>JBAUNL010000155.1:0-2197 GCA_049579205.1 Rhodomicrobium sp.
GAGCGCGAGCATCAAGGAGCTCGAGTCTTTGCTCGAGGCAGGGCTGGTAGACCGCACGAAGCGAAGCGTTGTGCTTACGCCGATCGGCCTTGAGACCGTTAGCAGGGCGCGCCGGATTCTGGGAGACATCGAGGAGTTGGCCACCGCCGTGCGGGCATCGCGCGAGCCGCTGACGGGAACAGTGCGCATGGGCGTGGTCCCGACTATCGGTCCTTATTTACTGCCACGGCTGCTTCCGGGCCTTCGCCGCACGTATAAACAGCTTAAGCTTTATCTCCTCGAGGACTTAACCCCGCGTTTGATCGAAGCTCTGCATGGAGGCAAGCTGGACGTGGTGCTGCTTGCGTTGCCCTACGATTGCGGGGCAGTTGAAACGTCGATCCTGTTCGAGGATCGCTTTTTTATGGCGTTGCCAAAAGACCATAGTCTCGCAAACGAAGACAGCATCAAAGCCAATCAGCTTGGGTGCGAAGATTTGCTGTTGCTGAAGGACGGTCATTGTCTGCGCGAGCACCGGCCCGCAATCTCACCGCCCGGGGCCACAGCGAGCACCTTGGTACAGATGGTGGATAATGGGCTTGGAACGACGCTGCTACCCGCGCTCGCGGTCGAGGCGGGCCTCCTCAGGGGGACGGGTCTCCTCACCCGGCCATTCGTCTCGGACAGCCCAGCTCGGCAAATAGGCCTTGTTTGGCGCAAGGGGACGGGACGCCGCCACGAGTTCCTTTTGCTTGCGAAGGAACTCACAAACCGCAGCGTAAAGCGGCAAATCAGCCGGCCTCAAAAGGGGTCTTTAGTTGGATGATCGTAGCGAAGTAGCTGTTGAATGCGAGGCCAGCCGCTGTGATGACTAACGCGAGACGCTGCCCGGTTAACGGCCTTTCAGTGGTAAGAGACGGTTAGCCGTTGGGATTATTTGAAGGAAGGGGCCCGGTGAGCGTCCCGTCACGCAAATCTCCTGATGATAAGGACCTGCCTCGTCACCGTAAGTGGTGTGCCGCAGACGAAGCAGCGATAAGGGATGCGCTGCTGATGAAAGTAGCAGTGAGTATAAGGCCAAGACTTTCCATAGTGATTACTCCGTTGTTATTGTTAGATCCGCTTTCGTGGTGTGTTTGCGCCCAGCTGTCTCAGATGATGGGCTTGCAATCTTGTCCGGTCCAACGAGATATTCCTGAGACATTGATCGGAAAAAGCGATGGTAACGCGGCGGTCTTCCATATCGCTTTTGCTAAGCCCCGGACGGGAACATAATTTTGATGAACGATGCGGAGTTTGGCCGCCGAACGTGCAGACGCCGCGTTAGCAACCGCCGCTCGACGATGCCGTCACCGGTCAAGGCAAGCCGATCGCGGCTCGGCCGGTCCGGCACGCCCTTGCGGGCTTGCGACGGTTATCCGCCTGTCCGTGCAAAGCGCTGATCGATGTCATCGTCTCTCCTCCATCTGATGCCGGTTCGCCGCGAACAGGCAGGATGAGCCGCCTCACGCCGCGGTTTCAGGCTTCGGTTGCGTGATGATCCGCCTCAGTTCGGTAGGACCTCGCAGAGAGACCAACGGCCAAGAAGCGCTCGATCATGGCATTAACCTGCTCGGCCACCTCGATGGTGTTAAAGTGTCCGGCCAAAAGCGTTTTCGAGGTGGTGAGCTGCGGACAAAGTTTCTGCAGGCTGTCGAGGTCGCGCGCCATGTTCACGCGCGGCACGTCCGCGGAAATATAGGCCATTGGGATCTTACAGCCTTTCGCTGCGGGGACTGGATCATAGTTTAACGTGGCGTTCCTGATGGTTGAATAAGCCACGTGCTGGGGAGTTTTTTCGCAAGGGGGCAGAATATACTTGTCGTATATTGCCTTTCGCCGCGCCGGATGATCGTAGTCGCAGCCGATTTCCCAAGCGCTCGCTCTCGACACTGCCAAATAGTTTGGGCCGCCAATTCCCTCCAGGAGCTGGCGAAGCTTAAGGGCATCCCGCAAAGCCGAAGGTGGCATGACGATCGAATCAATCATCATCATGCCCGCAGCCAGGTCCGGATGGCGTCCACACAGCTCAAGAGTGATGGCTCCGCCCAAGCTATGACCAATAATGACAGGTTTTTCCAGACTCAGTTGAGTGCATTGCCACGCTATGTCGTCAGCAAATCCCGCCATCATGTATTCCTGTTCCGGCGCATCGCTTGCCCCGTGACCACGAAGATTG
>JBAUNL010000156.1:0-2860 GCA_049579205.1 Rhodomicrobium sp.
ATGCAAGAACGGAGAGAAGTAAATTTTTGCCAGTTAGAAAGCGGAATCGTTTCTACGGCTTTTGCTCCCACAAGGACATCGCAGATGGCTCTTAATCAGCGGGTTCAAGGTTCGAATCCTTGTGCGCCCACCAGCAAAATCAAAGACTTACTTCCATGCTAACAGCACAAAAACGGGTCTTAGGTACCCCTAAGGTGCCGCAGACACGGCGCTTGCGCTTATCTCATTCCGCCCATCATCGCATGCTGGATCTGGACACATGCGCCAAGCACGCCACCATACACTGCCTGCGCCAGTAAAGTGACGAACGGCGTTTGATAGCCGTAGTTCATTCCTAAAAAACCAGGCGGTTCAAGTTGACGAAGACTTGTGGGTCCATGATGTTCGGAAGCCATCCGCGGATGAATGTAGGGCAGCAAAGGTATGACGCAAACAAGTATAAACGTGCCATGGACGAGCCCCACGATGGACCCGATCCACCACGTGTATAGTCCGATGCTGCGGAAGAACAAAAAGTAAGCAAACGCGAATAGCCAACCGCCAGCGATGTAAAGCGTGAAACCAAGGATTGTCGCCCAGCTTCGATTTCCGCTGAATGCAGACCCCAATAAGAAAGTCAGGCTCATCCTCGACAATCCAAGGCCCTGACTTGCTTGAAGGATGGTTGCCATTGCGGTCGTTGCGACAAGCCCCCACAGAACAAGAGATTGCATCATGAAGAGCGTCATGGTGTCACTCCTCCTTTCTGCTGCATCGCACTCTTGCTCGCTCGATGGCGAGCGCAACGTTGATCACCCCGACATGGGTGAACGCTTGCGGAAAATTGCCTAGAGCTTGGCCTGAACTTTCCTCTATTTCCTCAGCAAAGAGCCCCACATCGTTGCCGAATGACAGCAAATGAGCGAATTGCTCTTCAGCTAGCGCAACCTCGCCGCGCTGCGCCAATTGTTCAAGCGCCCAAAAGCTGCAGATTCCGAAGGCCCCCTCATCGCCCTTCAAGCCATCGACACCGGGCTCGTAGCGCTGGAGCAAGCCGCTTTTACCCAGACGTTCGCAGATCAAGGCATAAGTCGATTTGATCCGAGGATCGCTTGCTTTCTTGTATCCTACGCTGGACATCAATAAAAGGCTGGCATCGACCGTATCACCGTCAAGTTCGCCGGTGTAGGCCTTGATGGCGTTGTTGAAACCCCGAGCTTCGATGACTTGGGCAATAGCGGTCCGATCCGCTTTGTAGGTAGCGGCCTTATCACCCAATCTTACGGCTCCGATCTCATTCAGGGCAATTAAGCGATCGAGAGCGGTCCAACACATGACCTTGGAGAAGGTGAATTGCCGTGGGGCACCGCGCATTTCCCAGATGCCGCTGTCGGGCTCGCGCCAAATGCCGTGAACGACCTCTCCGAGCCCTGCCAGCATGCGTGCGCCCGCCCGATCAATCACGCCGCCAGCAGCGGCATAGCTGTAGGCTGCCAGGATGACCTCGCCGTAAACGTCGGTTTGCTGCTGACGATGAGCGCCGTTGCCGATACGGACCGGGCGAGACTCTCGATAGCCAGCAAGGTGCGCCAGCTCCCTCTCGTGAAGATTAGTCCGGCCGTAGATGTCGTACATTATTTTTAGTTTTGGCCAGGTTAGCCGCGTCGCATGCAACAACCAATGGAGAAAGGCACCAGCATCTTCTTTGACTCCCAACCCGATCATTGCCTGCATCGTCAACCCTGCGTCGCGAAGCCAGCAATAACGATAATCCCAGTTGCGTTCACCACCGATCGTTTCAGGTAGCGAGGTCGTAGGCGCCGCGATTATGGCACCTGATGTTGAAGAGCTAAGTAGCTTGAGCGTCACAGCACTGCGAACGACGGCGTGTTTGTACGGCCCTTCGTACTCTAGCTGCGCCGACCAACCCTTCCACCACGCGATTGTGTTGTTTAGGCGCTCATCGGCCTCCGGACGCAACGGTGGAATAACCGCAGGCTCACTTAGACAGTAGGAAAGACTGAGGTATCGGCGTTGCCCGGCAGTAACAGAAAACGTGCCCTGCAATAGGGAGGCTTCCGGGACAAGGTCTATATCTGTTTGGACGTGCAAGACTTCATTGTGCCACGAGAAGGACCAGCCAAGCCGGCCCGCGCGCTTTGGCTTTGGTTCAAGGCGCGCATAGTTAGGACGGGGATCTATGGAAGCACGAAATGAAATCGTGCCTGTCTGGCCCTCAACGATGCGCAGAATCTCTCGCAACGGACGTAACTGCTTGATGCCGTCAAGGACAGGAAGACAATCGAAAACCCTTGCCGAGCCATTTTCTGTCTCGAACATTGTTTCCAATACCGCAGTGCCACTGACATAGGTGCGCGTGGACGTAAATGCCGCCGTGGGATGTAACGAAAAACTTCCGCCGCGGGGATCGAGCAGCTTGGCAAACACCGACGTGCTCGAGAAATTTGGCAAGCACAGCCAATCGATTGATCCGGCCCCGGAAACTAAAGCAGCCGTGCGGCAGTCGCCGATAATGGCATAATCACCAATCGAAGGAGCTGCGGGCGTCTGGTTATTCTCACCGTGCATCGGCCAATACCTGTTATGTTATAGCCGCTGTCATGCTTCCTGGAGTGAAGGTGTTATCCATCTTTTTTGGAGTGAAGGCGTCATCATTATGCGCATTCGGTAACTGCTTTCACAATCATGCCTCTCAAAAGTGCGTTGACCTCGCCCAGCCTGAGTTCCGATCGTAGGAGCCGTCCACATGGATTTATCGCGGCGGGCAACGTCAGAGCTCTTAAGAGCAGAGTTCGGTAAGCTCCGCCGCTTCACACCAACCAGTGGAGTTTGATCCATGCCTACTTTTGCCGGTTTTGAT
>JBAUNL010000157.1:0-6175 GCA_049579205.1 Rhodomicrobium sp.
AAATCGTGACCCCCACTCCGGCCGAGACGAAGGCGCTCCGCGAAACCTTACTGCCTGTTCACAAGGAAATGGAGGGCCGGATTGGCAAGGATCTCATCCAGGCCTTCTACGCCGAAGCGAAGGCCGCAGGTTACTAACGACACACATTAAGATCGCAAAGGCTCGGCCACTTCGCCGGGCCTAAGCCACTGGCGCACCGCCGTTTTTGGCAGGTTATATTTGCCGGTGATCTAATCTCCCTTCCTGTCTTTTTTCTGCGCAGGAACACGCAATCCGGGGCAATTCAGAACAAGCGGTTACGTCCGGACAGGCATAGATTGCAATTCGACGACACCGTGCATGTGCCGCCAAGATGGCAACGCCAAGCGGCACTTGTTGGAGTGGGGCAGCACGCCTGCATCCAATGCGGTGCATAACGCAATACCTGAGAGCTTCATCTGTTGATGAGGCTGAAAGGAGGTTCCAATGAAAAGACTTCTTGGCCTATCAACGCTCGCTGTTCTCTTGAGCGTCGCAAGCGTCGCCGGGGTAGCCAATGCCGCCCCTTACGGAGCGAATTATGGTGGAGGCACATATCACGAAGACGTGCTTCCAAATGGTGCTGTCACCGGTCCGATTGCTCCTGATGCCAATGGTGGCGGCTGAGCGCTTCGTGGAAGAGCGTCCTCCCCAAAGGATGCTCACTCCCCATCTGGTTAGCTGGCGAGAACGATGGGACGTCTAATCCTAAGTTGGGATATTGAGAGCGGAGAGCGCGTGCTAGCTTCGGCGGCATAAAATATAAACTTGCGCCGTATGCACCGTGTAACGAACCGGCAAACCCGGCAACTCCGTTTTAGTGCGTTACGCTTCGGGCGATTGGGCGTTGGGGGGGAACGTGCGCATGCCGATTCGGCCCGTCGACTGGCGGACCATCCACAGCCGGCCGCTGATCGCGGTTCCCGATTGCTGGAAGCTGTGCGGCGGGGGTTTCTGCTGCGCTAACAGTCATCCCGATTTTCAATTCCGCCTCATGCCGCCGGGCGGTGCCGGCACGGTCGTCATTTACCTCGAAGACGAATACGCGTGGATGCGCGCGAATGGCCATATCGTCTGTGGCGAGGAACACGGCGCATCCGCCCCCGCATTTGAGTTCGACTTCGGGGGTCCACGCCCCCTGGTGCTGCGCCACTCACGTTGTTCTTATCTCGGGCGCTGCGCCGGTGCCATCACCAAGCCGCTACTCTGCCGCGCCTACCCTTTTATGCCGGTCTTCGGTTTGGACGGAGCGCTGGAAGATGTGCTTCCAGCGTCTATCATTGATGCGACCTTGCACTTGAAAGAAGGCCGCCGGGCATGTCCGATCGACGATCGCAACAGGCTAGAAGCCGCTCTGGTGAATGACGTTGAACTGCTTGCGGCGCTGCGGCATCCTTATATCGTTTTCCACACTCAGGCCGCCGCGGCCTTCATGGAGTCTTATCGCGAGCGGCTGCTGGCGTGGGAGGGGTTTCATCACCTCTCCGGCCCCGGTTTCTGGCAGGCCTGGGAGATGGCCTATCTTGGCCGGCGCCTCGTCGACCGCGACGCCGTCGCCACCCGGATTCTCAGTGTTTACAATGCACTGACTGCGCGCCACGGCCAGTTTCTAGAGAAACATGCTGAGGCGGTCCTGTGAGCGGGCTGCGCCGGGTGCTGGCGCTCATCGCCGGGGTCGCCCTGCCATTCGGGGTTTTGATGGCCTTGGCTCCGCCATGGCGGGTGGAACTCGATGGCTGGGACAATTACTACCTCAGCACGTACCCTGCCGATTTCGCGGTGAGGCCTAAGCACCTGATCATCGGGACCGCCTGTTGGACCTGGACGCCTGAGGCGTACATGCCGATCGGTTCTGATATTGCCGTGACGACGCAGCGTGCCGCGCTGCATTCGGCACTCAACACCATGACGGAAGGAGAGGGGGACGAACGTTTTTATGGCTTCGGCACACCCGAGGTTGATTTCGAGCGCCATCTGATGTCGATCCGTGTTGCGGTCGAGCAGGGTGACGTACGCAGCATCATCTACATCAACAACCCCGGTTCACTGCAGGCCTTTACCAAGCCCAGGAACGCGGTTCGCGTGCTTCCGGTCCTCGATGCCATTGAGCATGATTATCCTGAGCTTGCTTCGGACGTGAAGACTTACCGCGAAGCGCTTCTGGCCTCGGCCGGCTACCGGAAAGGTGTGGAGCAGATTTCCGGGACGCTATGGCTGACTCGGGTCAGCGAGAGGATGTCCACGTGGATGCTCGGCGTCTCGCGGCGCTTTCGCGGAATCTTAGACGGAATGAGTTTCATGCCTTTCGAGGCGCGCCGGAAAATCGAAAACACTGGGGCGCTGTTCGAGGAGGTGAAGAAAAATTATGACAACCCCGTCACTTGTAGTGCTCCGGAGCGCGGCCTTTTGCCCAAGGACCTTTACTGGGCAGGGTCAGGTGGCGAGGCAGTGTGGCAATCCTGGCTGCGCATTGCGGCAGGAATGGCCGCGAAGCATGGGATCGCTTTCGTATACTATGTGCCGCCGCATCTAAATGTGCCGGCGAAGCGCTACGAGGCCGAATTCCGTCCGGCCTTCGTGGACAAAGTCAGCGCGGTTCTGGCTCCCTTTTCTAATGCCGCCGTGATCGATCATGCTGTTGGCCACGGCCTTTCTGCTTGTGATCAGGTCTATGATTCTCAATTGCATTTCTCTGCTGGCTATCTGTTCAACTTCGTAGGCAAACTTAAACAGTCCCGGCTCTTGCTGTCGGACCTAGCCAAGCGCCGGATCGTGTCAGCATCCGCTGAAACCTTCAGCTCGCCATCAAGGTGGGAGAGAGAGCTTCCGGCGGTTTGGAAGGAGCCGAGTATTCTGTCTGCAGAGGAGTCCGAGAGGGTGCGCGAGGACCTATACAGCAGTGATGACTGGAAGCTCTCCCTACCCTTCAACAGTCGCGTTGCCGTCTTGCCCGGGAACCAGGAATAGTGGACTGGCTAGAGAGACGCCCGGCTGGGTCCTGGTTTTTGACTGGTGTGCTGGTGGGATTGGCTTTGCTTCTCCTGCTCGCGGAGCAGGGGCGCGAGAGAGGCGAGACCGGCTCGCAATCGTATTATTCACAGTTCTGACGAGGTGGGGATGGCGGCGACTCAGGAGGATTTGCTGGCATTCATGGCGCTGAAGCTGCGCTGCAAGGCGCTTGGGCCTGATGCCGCCATGGGCAAGACGCGCGGCTGGGACTCGATGGCTCAGGTCGAATTGCTTTTGTCCCTGGAAGAGAAATACAGCGTTCGCGTTCCACCGGAGATGTTTGGAGAGCTTTCGACGGTGCCAGCCATCCTGACTTTCCTCAACGGTGGAGTGGCGGCGTGATCGGGCGAACTGCCCTGCTTCATGACGCCGTCGAGGCTTGGGCCGGCTTTGCTCCGGAATCTCCAGCGGTGGACGACTATGGCGTGGTCTGGTCTTACGCCGAGTTGCGAGGCCTTATGCGCCGGATCGCGGCCCTGCTGCGCAGCATCGGCGTTGGGCGTAACGATCGCGTCGCAATTCTTATGGACAATGGAGCGCAAGCCTACGCGGCCATCTTAGGGGCGCTGGCGGCGGACGCGTGCTTCGTGCCGCTGAACCCTTCCTTTCCCGCTCTCCGTCTCGCGAGTATCTTGCGGCAGGCCGAACCCGCGGCTGCAATCACGCTGGCCCAGCATCTTCCTTTGTTGTCCGAGGCCCTGGGCGCCTCGGCCGTGATGCCAGTGATCGTTCTCGACGCTGAATCAGAAGGCCGCGTAACTGTGCCGCCGTCCAGAATGTTTTGGAAATCGGATGTTGCAACCGCATCCAGTGCATTTACGCCGTCACAGAACCGCGAGGAAGATCTGGCGTACATCCTCTTCACGTCGGGCACTACTGGGCAGCCCAAGGGGGTAATGCTGTCCCATCGGGCAGTGATGTCAACGCTGCGCTGGGGTCAAGAGCTTTGGGCGCTCTCACCGGCTGACAGGCTGGCGAACCATTCCCGGCTCACCTTCGATGTATCCATGTTCGACATCTTCGTGGGATTTCTTGCGGGAGGAACGGTATGTCCCGTCACCGGCGCCAAGGATCTCACCTTCCCGGGCGAATTTATCAAGTCCCGGCGGATCACCGTATGGTGTTCGGTCCCGGGAGTCATCGGCATGATGATCAAGTCGCGGCAGTTGGCTGCGTGGCCATTCGCCGATTTGCGGATCGCCTTGTTTATTGGTGAGGTGCTGCCTGCGGAATGGGCTTTAGAATGGCGCCGGCATCAACCGCAGACACCCATCTACAACACATATGGACCCACCGAGGCGGCCATTTTCTGCACGGCACATAACGCCGGCGTTGACGGTCCCCTGGAGGCGGGTCGCCCGGTTCCTATCGGTTTGCCGAGCACGGACAGCGAACTCTTCGTTTTGCGAATGGGCGCTGACGAATTGGCCGCGCCAGGAGAAGTGGGACGCCTCATGATCGCGGGCTCCCAGCTTGCATATGGCTATTGGCGCGCCCCGGAAATGGCGCGGCGGGCGTTCCGGCCTAATCCCTTCAAGCGTGACTTGGGAGTCCTGATGTACGACACCGGGGATCTGGCTACTGTGGACGCCAACGGAGTTCTTACCTGGGTAGGGCGCGCGGACAACCAGGTGAAGGTACGCGGCTATCGCGTTGAACTGGGTGAGATCGAGATCGTTCTGCGATCCGCCCCGAATGTTCACGACGCGGCGGTATTCGTGGCTACCAACGGCAGCGAACTCGTTGCCGTTGTGGTGTGTGAGCCCGCCCATGCGGTGGTGGACGAGGATGCCCTGCGCGCACACCTGGGCCGGGAGCTACCCTCCTATATGATCCCTGCCAGCTTCCTATCGATGCCTGAATTTCCGCTGAACTCCAACGGCAAGATTGATCGCCGCAAGGTGCAGGAGATCCTGGCCGGGCGGTTATGATCAGTTTCAACACGAGCCTGCTCTATTTTGTTGAGCTATTGGCGGCGGCCGCGGCGTACCGTTTCGCCGCTCATCGGCTGCCCGCGACGGTGCGCCACGGAGTTCTGGCTGCGCTAAGCCTTTTGTTCCTCGGCCAACTCCAGGTGCATCCGCTCTTTCTTGCGGCGACTGGAGTCTACGTTGCCGGCGTCATGGCTTCGACCGCTATATTGGGGCGCGTGCCGTGGTTGAGGAATTCAGGATGGGCGGGCACCGTAGTCATCTTGGCAGCCATAGCCGTTCTTGTGGCATTCAAATACCGCTACTATACGGGACTGCTGCTCGGGGGCTTCGTACGGGCCCCAGCGATGTCAGGTTTCGAGTGGCTAGGTCTCTCCTACATGACCTTCCGCGCCATCGATCTCATCATTCAGGTGCGCCGCCGGCCGGAGATTCTGCCTCATCCTCTGGCGGCGGCCTCTTTCCTCCTGTTCTTCCCAGCCTATTTGTCGGGCCCGGTAAACCGCTTCCTGCCCTTTGTGGAGGATGTGGCGAAGGGCCCGCCAGCGATTTGCCCAAGCGAGGTCCGTGACGGTTTGGCGCGTATGGCCGTGGGAGTGATCAAGGTGCTGCTAATTGCCGAGATCCTACGTCTCAATTCGCCCCTCGGCCTCAAATCTCCAGCGGGACTCGGAAGCGGCATGCTGCTCTTGGGTCTCTATTGCCAATTCGCTTATATCTATTTTGACTTTTCTGGCTATACGGACGTGGCGATCGCCTCGGGGCGTCTCTTCGGGGTACGCCTGCCTGAAAATTTCAACTTTCCTTTCCTTTCGCGTAATCTCCAGGACTTTTGGAACCGCTGGCACATCAGTTTTGCCCACTGGTTCCGTGATTACATCTACTTCGTGCTGCTCCGCTGGCTGCGGGTGAATGCGCGCTGGTTATCGGACGTGACTGCCAATCTAGGCACTATCTTCGTCACCTTTTTTCTTATGGGTGCGTGGCATGGAGACGGGCTGAATTGGCTATTGTACGGAGTTTATCACGGCGCTGGCATGTCTACTTTGGTGGCGGCACGGCGCATTACTCCACCGGAGCTCGCCGCGCGCCTCTCCGAGAGCAGGGCGTTTACGGCAGTCTCCGTATTTACAACAGTGAGTTTTGTGTCGGTGGGGCTGCTCTTGACGCATCCGATGCCATTCGTTGCTGAAGCCCTCGGCCTATTTCTGCACTAG
>JBAUNL010000158.1:0-19247 GCA_049579205.1 Rhodomicrobium sp.
GGCCGTCTGCATGGGCTAGCATCTCCTTCTTCGAGCCGAAGACAATGGCCTTCGTCGGACACGCCTTTGAGCAAGCCGGTTCCTGCCCTACAGCGGACCTGTCGGAGCAGAGCGTGCACTTGTAGGCAGTGTTGTCTACCCTCGAGATGCGCGGGATGTTGAAGGGGCAGCCCTTCACGCAATAGCCGCATCCAATGCAATTCTCGTGGATGAAATCCACGATGCCGTTCGCATATTGAACGATTGCGCCGGGAGCCGGGCAGGCCTTGAGGCAGCCCGGGTCTTCGCAATGCATGCACCCATCCTTGCGGATGAGCCATTCCAGATTTCCCGTCTGCGGATTGTCCCATTCGGTGAACCGCATTAGCGTGAACATGTTCGGCGTCAGGTCGTGGGGGTTTTCATAGACCCCAACATTGTCTTCAGGCTTGAGCCGCATGTCGTTCCATTCGAGACATGCGGATTGGCAAGCTTTGCAGCCGATGCATTTCGACACGTCGATGAGCTTGGTGACCTCGACATCCCGATCGGGCGGAGGCGCGGCCTTCGCTTCGGTGACGGTCGCGGAGACGCGGATCACATCAAGAGGCTGGTATGCAGTCATCGCCAATCCTCCCTTATGAAACCGCGTTGTTGAGCGGCTCTATGTCGACAAGAAACGCCTTATATTCCGGCGTCTCTATATTGGCGTCACCAACGACCGGCGTCAGCGAATTGGGCCCGAAGCCCTTCTTCGTTTCCCCGACGAAGCCCCAGTGGAGGGGGATGCCAACCACGTGCACCGTCTTTCCGTCGACATGGAGAGGTTTGATGCGTTTGGTCACGACAGCCTTTGCTTTCACCGAACCGCGTTTAGACCAAACGCGGACCCAGCCACCTTTCTGGATACCCTTCTCTTTTGCCAGTTCCTCTGAAACCTCTATGAAGAACTCGGGCTGGAGGATCGCATTGATCAGGGCGTGCTTTGTCCAGAAGTGGAAGTGTTCGGTCAGCCGGTAGCTCGTTGCCGCATAAGGGAACTCGTCTGGCTCACCGAATACTTCCAGGTCGCCCTTGAAGACACGGGCGGCCGGATTGCCCCGGATCTTCGGGGCAACAATGTTCACCACGGGGCTCTCGAAGGGCTCGTAGTGAGTTGGGAAGGGCCCATCCTTCATCATTCCGCGAACCCAAAGACGTGCGGTGCCTTCCGGGTTCATAATGAAGGGTTGCACGAGTTCGGGCTGCGCCGTTGGCGCTATGTCGGGCACGTCGTAGCCAACCCATTTCGCGCCGTCCCACTCGATGAGTTTCCGGTTTGGATCCCAGGGCTTCCCGTGAATGTCGGCGGAGGCGCGGTTATAAAGGATGCGCCGGTTGACAGGCCATGAGAATGCCCATTTGAGATAGGCGCCTGTGTTGCCCGGGTCTGTGGTGTCGCGGCGGGCCATGTTGTTGCCAGCCTCGTTGTAGCAGCCTGAATAAATCCAGCAGCCGCAAGCGGTCGACCCGTCGTCCCGCAAAGCCGCGAAGCTGACTACCTGCTTGCCCTTCTGCAGAAGGGTTTTGGTTGGGTCAGTGGGATCGGGCACATCGGCAAGAACAGAGCCGTTGACCTCTTTGGCCAGTTCCATCGGTGAGGGTTCGTCAGGATTGGCGTAATTCCAGGTCAAATTCAGAATCGGGTCAGGGAATATCCCGCCGTCTTTCTGATAGAGTGCCTTAAGCCGATTGTGAAGCTGGGCCATAATCCAGGTATCGGCCTTTGCTTCACCTGGCGGTGTGCCTCCTGCCCAATGCCATTGAAGCCATCGGCCGGAGTTTGTGAGCGAGCCCTCGTCCTCGGCGAAGCAGGTCGTCGGCAACTCGAAGACGGTTGTTTGAATCCCGCCAGGCTGAACGTCGTTGTGCTCGCCGTGGTTTTCCCAGAAGCGAGCCGTCTCCGTTTGCAGCGGGTCCATACTCACCAAGAACTTCAACTTCGACAGCGCCGCCGTGACCTTCGCGCGATTTGGCGCTGACAGAAGAGGATTGAAGCCTTGGCAGAAGTAGCCGTTCATCTTTCCATTATGCATCAGCTCGAATGCACGCAGGAGATCGTAAGCAGGCACATCCAGCTTGGGCAGATAATGATAGGCCCAATCGTTCGCGGCCGTTGCCGCCTCCCCGAACATCGATTTCTGGAAACTGACGAAGAACTTTTTGTAATTCTGCCAGTAGCTCATCTGGTTCGGCCGTTCCGGCTTGAACCCGCGCTTACCGATATAGGAGGCGTAGTCGGGCTCCTTGTCAGTGGCAAGCGTCAGATAACCCGGAATGAGGTTCGACATCAGGCCGAGATCGGTCAACCCCTGGATGTTGGAGTGGCCGCGAAGGGCGTTCATGCCGCCGCCGCGAATGCCGATGTTGCCGAGGATAAGCTGCACCATCGCCATTGTGCGGATATTTTGCGAGCCTTTTGAGTGCTGCGTCCATCCGAGCGCGTACATCGACGTCATGGCCTTGTCCGGGGCAGACGTCTCCGCAATCATCTCGCAGACTTTGATATATTTGTCGTGGGGCGTGCCGCAGATGCGGTTGACCAGCTCGGGCGTGTATATCTTCACATGCTCTTTGAGAAGGTTCCACACGCAGCGCGGATGCTGAAGGCTCTCGTCGCTTTTGACGTAGCCGTCATCACCCATCTCGTAGTTCCAGGTAGACTTGTCGTAGTCGCGCTTCGACTCGTCGTAGCCTGTGAACAGACCATCGTGAAATGCGTAGCCTTCCTTCACGAGGTAAGGCGCATTGGTAAACGACTTCACATACTCCCACTGCACCTTGTTGTTGTCGATGCAGTATTTGATCACGCCGAGCAGGAAGGCGATGTCTGTCCCCGGGCGGATCGGCGCATACATATCGGCAACCGAGGCCGAGCGCGTGAAGCGAGGATCGACAACGATCAGCTTGGCTCCCCTATGAGCCTTGGCCTCAGTTACCCACTTGAAGCCGCATGGATGGGCTTCGGCGGCATTACCGCCCATGATCACGACTAGGTCGGTATTTTTAATGTCGGTCCAGGAATTCGTCATTGCACCACGGCCGAACGTCGGAGCCAAACTGGCCACCGTCGGGCCGTGTCAAACACGTGCCTGGTTATCGAATGCGAGCATGCCTGTGCTTCTGACTACCTTGTAGGTAAGCCAGGCGGTTTCGTTGGTCGTCGCGGACGCAGCGAGGAAGCCGGTGGTCGTCCAGCGATTGACCGTTACCCCATCCTTATTGGTGGCGATGAAGTTCCGGTCGCGGTCTTCCTTCATGAGACGGGCAATTCTATCGAGAGCCTCATCCCAGGATACTCTCTTCCATTCGCTGCTGCCGGGCTCGCGAACTTGCGGGTATTTCGTGCGCGTCTTGGCCCGCACCATGTCGAGCAGCCCCGCACCTTTGGGGCAAAGCGTGCCACGATTGGTCGGGTGATCGGAGTCGCCTTCTATGTGAACGATCTCGGCTTTTTCGCCTTTTTTTAGATCGCCACGGCTGTACATGATGACACCGCAGGCGACGGAACAGTAGGGGCAGGTGTTGCGGGTTTCTGTGGTCCTAGCAAGCTTGAAGGGTCTTACATGCGCTGAGACCATTGCCTCAGCCGCCGTAAAACCAAGCGCTCCTAAGGCCGACCCTGCGACGCCCGTCCCCGCCATTTTCATGAAATGACGGCGAGAGACCTCGATATTCATGGAATCGGTTCCCTTTCTGTGCGACTTCGAAAAGACGCTTCACCCGAATGGATGAATACTGAAACTTAAAACGGCGAAGTTTGAGCGTCAAACCTCATTTACCAAAATTAGCACAATTACCGATGATCGGCTCAAAAAAACGTCAACCAAATTGGCAGTTGCATCAATGGCTAAAGCACAGCCACCGGCTGAATTGATGCTTTGGTGTGCGGCTTCGCCTGGATGGCCGGCTCTGGCCAAAATTTGTGATCTCTTACTCCCAGCCTGGAGCCCGCTCGCAAGGGAGGTGCACCATTATGCTGCCAGACAGTAAGAGGCATCTCTTCTGACTGCAAACTAACTTCTTGAGGGATCAGGAGTAACTATTCTGCTTATTTTTTCGGCGGAACTAATTCGAGCCGCGTTCCGGCCGGAATAACTCTGCGGTAGCGCCCTCCGGGCTCGATTAGAAGCGTCCAGCCAGCATTGTATGCGGTGCGCCGAGTGCGTACCGCGCAGCCAATTTCTAGCTTCCTTCGCGGCACACTTCTTGCAGCCATGGACCTGCACAAATTTTCGCGGAGCTAGCGGCATGGCCTCAATGAACCGGCGGACTTTCATGAAAGCGGGCGCTGCCCTCATCGCAGCGCCGTCGCTTGCAAGAGCGCAATCTCCTACCGTGATCCGAATGGGGTCGCTGAAGCTTATCCACTCCATCGCACCTTACTTTTATGAAAGGTTCACGCCAGCCGGCTATCGCGTCGACGTCGTCCCATTTGAAAGCCCAACCGAATGCAAGAACGGCGTGGTAACCCAATCGGTCGATTTCGGCGTATTTGGCATCGCCGCCGCTATCCTCGGCGCGGGAGCGCGGGAGCCTGTTGTCGTGGTTGGCTCATGCTGCAACAAGGGCATGGCGATCATAGCCAAAAAAGACAGCCCGATACAGACGATCAAGGATCTGAAAGGAAAACGTGTAGCGATCTGGCCGGGATCGACGCAGGAGGTCTTCATCCGCGAGCGGCTTCGGATGGAAGGGATGTCGATCAAGGACGTTGAGGCGATCCGCATCTCATTCAGCGAGATGCATTTGGCGCTGGCACGGGGAGATGTGGACGCCTATGTCGGCGCGGAGCCGGGGCCGGGCGTTTCCATATCCACCGGGGTCGGACAATTGGTCGAGTACCCCTATTCGACCCCAATGGGCAGCCTGAACATGATATTTGCGGCGCATGCCGCGACCGTAGAGAAGAAACCCGAGATCGTCCGGGTCGCTCTCGAAATCCATAGGAAGGCCAGCGAATATGCAATGGCCAACCCATCGGACATGATCGGCATGGCCGTCGCGAAACTAGGACAGAAGCGCGAGGCTCTTGTGGTTTCTGTTCCAAATGTCGAGCTGAACTGGAAAATGACGCCAACCATGATCCAACAGGCGAAGACCTATGCCGAGCAGATGGTGGAGCTGAAACAAATCAAGCAAGCGCCTGACTTCACAAGTTTCTTCAACACCAGCTTCTCCGATGAGCTGGCGAGAGCATGAGCGTCCTTGCGAGCCCTGACTTCAAAAATACGGCTTTCGTGAAGGGAGCCGGCCGGGTGATTTGGCCCTTGCTTGCGCCGGCCGGTTTTCTGCTTTTCTGGTGGATCGCGACAAGGAATAACCCGAACGGTCTCATTCCTGCTCCCATGGAAGCCGGGCGCGCGATCTGGGATTTGGCTTTCGGCGGTATCAATGACGACGCCTTTAGTGGCACGCTGCTGACGCATTTATCCGCCTCAGCCTCCCGGGTTTTCGGTGGATTTGCTCTCGCCGCTTTGGCAGCGCTTCCAATCGGAATGCTGATTGGCCGGGTGCCTCTGGTGCGGGCCACACTGGAGCCGGCATTTCAGCTTTTACGCCCGGTGCCCGTTACCGCCTGGCTGCCACTCGCCATGATCATCTTCGGGATCGGCCCGAAGAGCGCATTTTTCCTGGTATTTCTCGGGGCCTTCTATCCCATCCTGGTGAATACAATCTTCGGGGTGCGCAGCGTCGATCCGAGGCTTTTCGAAGCCGCCAGCATGCTGGGCGCTTCGCAGGCATCGATCTTCCCTAAAGTCGTGCTCCCGGCGTCGTTGCCCAGCATTTTCACCGGCCTCAGGCTTGGCCTCGGTTTCGCTTGGGTCGTGATCGTGGTTGGGGAGATGACCGGCGTCCAGACCGGTCTTGGCGCGATGATCATGGATGCGCGCCAGCTTTCCCGCACGGAAATCGTCATCGCAGGCATGATCGTGATCGGGCTTGCCGGCTTCTTTACCGATCAGATCGTGCAAAGGGTCGGCCGCATGGCGCTAGCCTGGAGCCCGCAGCATGGCTAGTGGCGCGCCGATACTGGAAATCACCGGGCTTTCGAAATCGTTCGATGGAGCTTCGGGGCCTATCGTGGCGCTAAAAAGCGCTTCTCTCACCGTCCACAAAGGCGAATTCATCTGCCTCATCGGTGCGTCGGGCTGCGGAAAGTCTACCTTGCTGCGTTTGATTGGAGGGTTTGAAAAGCCGACCGCGGGTTCGGTTAAAATGTGGGGCTTGAAGGTCGAGGGGCCTGGGCCCAGCCGGGGAATGGTTTTCCAGGATTATGGCCTGTTTCCGTGGTTAAGCGTGCGCAACAACATCGCCTTCGGGCCCAAGGCCAGAAAGGTGCCGAATGCGCAAGCCCTGAAGACGGCGGACCGGTTCATGGAGATGGTTGGCCTCACACAATTTGCGGGCGCCTATCCGCATCAATTGTCCGGCGGCATGAAGCAGCGCGTGGCCATCGCCCGCGTCCTTGCCAACGATGCGGAGGTCGTGCTGATGGATGAGCCTTTCGGTGCGCTTGACGCCATGACGCGCGAACGGCTTCAGGAAGACCTTCTGGATCTTTGGCAACGGACTAAGCTGTCAATAATCTTCGTCACGCATGGTATCGAGGAAGCCATCCTGCTTGCAGATCGCGTCGTAGTCATGACCCCGCGCCCAGGCCAAATTCAATCCGACAATCGTGTTTCCTTACCGCGGCCGCGCGATGTATCCTCTCCGGAGTTCAATGCTGTCAGGCGGCAGCTTTCGTCTCTGCTTGCGAACGCCCATGGCAGTAGGCCCGCCACCGCGCTAAAGGAGGAAGTGACCGCTTAGTCTTTTTGTGCTTTAGCTCCGCCGGCGGTCTCCGCGGTTTTCCAACTCTGTTGCGATTGTTGTTTCTATGAGCGAACGGCGTCCATCCGGTGCCTCATCCCTTGCCAATCCCAAGCGAATCCGTGCTGCGAAGAAGACCGCGCAAGCACCGCTAGACGCCTGTCTCAGCATTCCCGGGCTTCACGCTGCGTATGCCAAAGGCGTGTCACCCGCGGCTGTCATGGAGCGTGTTTTCGCGCGCATTAAAGCGGTGAACGACCCGGGGATTTTCATCACCCTGCAGGAGCAAAAAGAGCTGCTGGAAGCCGCAGCCGCGTTGCCGCCCTTCGATCCTAGCAAGTTTCCCCTTTGGGGCATTCCGTTCGCAGTCAAGGACAATATCGATGTCGCGGGAATGCCGACAACCTGCGCCTGCCCCGCATTTTCGTATGTTCCTGAGAAGTCTGCGCCGGCGGTCGAGAAGCTCGTTGACGCGGGAGCCCTTTGCATAGGCAAGACCAACCTCGACCAGTTCGCTACGGGCCTCGTCGGCGTCCGCACCCCATACCCGGTTCCGCGCAACGCTATTGATCCAAACCTAGTTCCGGGCGGTTCGAGTTCGGGTTCTGCTGTAGCTGTGGCGCAAGGGATCGTGAGCTTCGCACTCGGAACCGATACCGCAGGCTCGGGGCGCGTACCGGCCGCCCTGAATAACATCGTGGGGCTTAAACCGTCTGGCGGCGTGATCTCATCGCGCGGCGTAGTTCCGGCCTGCCGCACGGTCGACTGCGTTTCCGTCTTCGCCGGAACCGTGGATGACGCCTGGCGAGTCTTCGAAGTTATGGCGGGATATGATGCCGAAGAGCCTTATTCCCGGCTGGATGCGATTGGGGTCCTTTCTGTTTTGCCGCCCCATCCGGTGCTGGGCGTTCCCAAGCGCGAGGATCTTCGCTTTTTCGGCGATGGCGAAGCCGCGAAAGCTTTCGATAACGCGCTCGAAATATTTGGCGGCATGGGGGTTTCATTCAAAGAAGTCGATTTGCGGCCTTTCTACGAGGCTGCCGCCCTGCTTTATGACGGTCCGTGGGTTGCTGAACGCCATGCGGCACTTCGCTCTTTCATGGATCGCCACGCCGAAGATATGGTGCCGGTGACGCGCCGTATTATCGAGACCGCGAAGCGCTACTCAGCCTCCGACTTGTTCGACGCCATTTACACGCTCGCGGGGCTCCGCCGCGCCACAGAGCCCGTATGGGGCGAAATGGCCGCACTCGTTGTGCCATCGATACCGCGCCCCTTAACCGTCGCGGATGTCAGGGACGATCCTATTGGAAGGAACTCCGAGCTCGGCACCTACACCAACTTCGTCAACCTTCTGGATCTTGCGGCGCTCGCGATCCCAGGACCGGCTCGCGCGGATAAGCTACCCACAGGCGTGACTCTCATAGGACCGCACGGCAGCGATGCGGGTCTGGCGAGCTTCGGCCGGGTTTTTCTTTCCGCTTGTGGCAGTACTATAGGCGCGACGGGCCTGCCGATGCCCCCTATGGAGCCAGTTGCGGTCGCCTGCCCGGAAGGGATGATCGAGATCGCTGTGGTTGGCGCCCATCTGTCGGGCATGCCGCTGAATGGCGAACTTCTCCGAAGCGGGGGCGTCTTCTTACGCGGTGCTGTCACCGAGCCCGTCTACTGCCTCTATGCGCTTCCAGGAGGCGCGGTACCAAAACCCGCCCTTGTGCGGACTGGAAGCGACGGTGCCTCCATCGAAGTGGAGGTTTGGGCGCTCCCAGCGGCGGAGTTCGGAAAGTTTACCGCTCAAATCCCCCCGCCCCTCGGAATGGCCACCCTTCTGCTGGCAGACGGCACGGCTCCTAAAGGATTCCTCGGTGAGGCGGTCGCTGTCTCGGACGCGAAGGACATCTCATCCTTTGGCGGGTGGCGGGCCTATGTCTTAAGCAATGAGAAGAGCACCAAAGCGAGCGGAAAACCACGCGCGCGGCGCAAGGCACTTGCATAGATCCAGCGCCGCAGTCACGTTTGGGTTTGGAAGCTAGCGGTAGATCCGGCTGATCTTCGATCCCTCGAGCGTTAAGTTATACATCAGGCCTTTCTGGTCGAAGATGAAGCCGACGACGGGGCTGCGGATCGTGTTGGTGTCGATTGCGCCGCCAGCTCCCACAGCGATAACCGTGACCGAGCCGTCCACCCCCGCCTTCCAGCCGTCCCGGATGCGGAACGCGTCAAGCGCTTCCGGCGTCATGAACATGATGATTACAGAGCGTGCTTGCGCGCCGATCTGAAACCCGAAGGAACCTGAGACATCGTTGTAATAGCCGGCTGGACGGCCATGAACGAGGAGTTCGCCTTCGCCATACTCGCCGCCAAAACCGAAGCCGGCCTTTACTACCGTGGGAAACACAAGGATTCCTACCGCCCTTCTAGCAAGCTCACGGGATGAGCGAACATCACGATAAAACCGGTCAAGCGTCGCATGTGTGGCTGCGTCGATCTCAGGCGCCGATCCTGCCTTGGCTTGCGGCACCGGCCCGGCACCAGCCAGAAGTAGCATCGCCGCAAGGCCGATCGCCTGGATTTTGAAAGACTGCATTATTCCCTCCCCAATGTGTGCCGCGGATACGGCGTTGCGCGGCACGGCCGCGTTGGAACAGCCCAGGCTCCCGCTCGTGTCCCTGGGCCATAGCTGATTGCAGCCGTTCCACGGCCCAGCTTTGGCCAGTAGTTACAACGCGATAGGGGTGAAATTATTCCGAATCTGAGGCGAGAGCGCGGAAGAGGTCCTGCCGGGGAACGCTTAGGCCGACTTCCGACTACAATATCGCGCTACACTTGATCGCATCCGAAGGAGAACTCTATGCGCCTGCCGCTGATTCCGCCCAAAAAGCTTAGCCCCGATCAGCGTCCTCTATATGAGGACATGAAAAAAGGGATCGAGACGAACTTTCAGGGCTTCAAAGCGGTTGCCAGCGATGGCGCCTTGTGCGGGCCCTGGAATCCCTGGCTCCATTTTCCAAAGTTCGGCGGCCCTGTTTGGGAGCTGACAAAGGCTCTCTCCTCTTCACCGAGCCTGCCCAGGCAGGTCCGGGAGGTAGCCATCCTGGTCACCGGCGCTAAGTTCCGTGCGGGCTACGAGATATATGCGCACACGCTCGTCGCCGAGCTCCGGCAGATCTCGGACGAAAAGATATCTACGATCGTCGCCGGGCAGCGTCCCACGGACTTAACACGCGAGGAGGCCGTCGCCTATGACGTGGCGTCGGCGCTGGTCACCGGCGGCACGTTGCCCGAGCTTTGCTACAAGCAGGCCGTAGCTGCGTTCGGGGAAGGCGCCGCGGCGGAACTTATCTACCTCGTGGGGCTCTATTGCATGGTCTCGGTCACGCTAAACGGCTTCGATGTGCCCGTGCCGGAGGAGCAGGAGGTTTAGGACCCAAAAGCTCTTTATTCTTGTGCGCGAGGACTAGTGGCTCACCGTTCTTCAAGCCCTGAGCTGATCTTTGATTGGAATTGATCTGATGCGCTTACCGCTTGCGGCGAAGATGGCGTTGCAGACCGCAGGCGCGACCGGGGGCACGCCCGGCTCACCGACCCCGCCAAGGGGTTGGTTCCAGTCTTCTCCGCCCACCAGATAAGTATTGATGGTGTGCGGGCTCGTGTTCATCCTCTCCATCTGATAGTCGTTGAAGTTCTGCTGCTGCGCCGCGCCGTTCTTGAACGTGACTTCGCTATAATTCAACGTCGTCAGCGCCATGATGACAGCGCCCTCCATCTGCGAGCGCACGCGTTCGGGATTTGCTCTCGGACCCGCAATCCATAGCAATGTCGACCCGATGCACCGTAAGGTCGCCCTGGGGCGAGACCTCGACCTCGGCTGCAGCAGCCACATAGGTCACGAAGCTATAATGCGCAGCGATGCCAAGGCCGCGCCCCTTCGGCAGTTTCCTGCCCCAATTAATGCCTTCCGCCACCCGATTAGTTACGGCCCGCAAGCGTCCGGTCTCGATGGGGTACCGTACAGGGCTCTCGCCGTAATTCCACTGATCGTTGATCGAATAAGGATTGATGGTTCGTGCAGGCCCGATCGCTTCCAAAAGGAAATCCTTTTGATCCCTGCCGGTTGCAGCGGCAAGCTCCGCGGTAAAGGACTGGATCGCGAAGGCATGCGCGATATTGTAGACGGACCTGAACCAGCCGATGCGGACATGGTTTCTGGCTGGTCCAACTTCGAAGCGCGCATTCGGCAAGACCATGGGATTGTCGATAAAGCCCATGCCCATCTCGGGTGCGCCTTCATAGTCCTGATTTGGCTTGAAGGTTGATGCCATAGGAGGCGCTACGCTGCGGTGCAGCCAAGCCACGAGCTTGCCGTTCTCGTCCAGCCCGCCTTCGAGATGGTCGGCTGCGGGCGCGTTGTAGTACGAGTGCTGGATGTCGTCTTCGCGTGTCCAAAGGACTTTGACGGGTGCGCCGTCCATGGCCTGGCTCAGAAGACCGGCCTCAGTCACGAAATCGGGCATCGACTTGCGGCCAAAACCGCCGCCCAGCAGCGTTACGTGTACGGTGACGTGTTCAAGCGGGATCTTCAATCTTTGTGAAAGGTTGTCGGCGGTCATCTGGGGCGCTTGCACACAGGCCCAGGCCTCGCACTTCCCATCTTTGATTTGCACCGTCGCAGCAGGCGGCTCCATCGGCGCTTGGGCCAAAACTGGAATGCGGTAGTCAGCCTGGATTTTCTTGGCAGCTCCAGCATAGGCTTTGTCGAAGTCACCATTCTGCCGGACGAAATGGCCTGGCCTATTCGCCGTTTCCTGCATTTCTTTCTGATTGGCATCCGACGAATAGCTGCCATTGGGGCCGGGGTCCCAGTCAATCTTGAGGGCATTGCGGCCTTGGATGGCGGCCCATGTGTTGTGGGCCACGACACCGATGCCGGCCAAAGGCCAAAAACCTGCGGGGAGCGGGGAGCCGGCAATTTCTACAACCTTCACGACGCCCGGCACTTTCATCGCCGCGGATGCCTCGTAGGACTTGAGCGATCCGCCATAAACCGGCGAGCGGGCAACGACCGCAAACAGCATCCCGTCAAGCCGAGTGTCGATTCCGTAATGAGCCCGGCCAACGGTAATATCGAAGCCATCGACGATGGGGATGTTGTCTTTGCCGATATAGATAAAATCCGCGGGGCTTTTCAGTTTGATTTCCTGATCGGAGGGCACCGGAAGTTTCGACGCCGCCTCCGCAAGCTCACCATAACCCAGCTTGCGTCCGCTGGAAGTATCGACGATTTCGTTGCGGGCAGCCTTAACTTCGTGCACCGGAACGCCCCATTGCGTGGCGGCAGCCGTTTCAAGCATCATGCGCATGGCCGCGCCGCAGCGGCGCATCGGCAGGAAGTGCTGCCGCATGGAGCGGGAACCATCGGTATCCTCGTTCCCATATTTTTCCTCGTCGCCTTCAGCCTGGACGACCTTCATGCGGGCGAGATCGGCGCAAAGTTCATCCGCGACTACCATGGCCAGGCTAGTCCGGATGCCCTGACCCATTTCAGAGCGATTGCATATGAACGTCACAGTGCCATCGGGCGCTATGGCCAAGAAAATCAGGGGGCTATCTTTGAGCCCGCCCGGCATCGCGGCGCCGTCATATTTCTTTTTCTCTTGGGGAAGGTTCGATATCTCTTCAGCCCGAAGAGACCAAATGCGAGAGCCACCAGCCAGGATAAAAGAACCAACGGCGAGCCCGCGCAAAACATCGCGCCTGCTCATACGGGAAATTGGCAAAAGCTTGGAACTCATAGCGAAGCTCCTTTCCCGGTTTGCGACATGGCCGCGGCCGCGTGCTTGATCGCCGTCCGAATTCTCGGATATGTCCCGCATCGGCAGATGTTGCCGCTCATGCCCGCATCGATATCACCGTCGGTCGGATTGGGGGTCGTCTTTAAGAGGCTCGCCGCATTCATGATCTGGCCGGCTTGACAGTAGCCGCACTGGGGAACGTTCAGATCGCGCCAAGCTACTTGCAGGGGATGCATTCCGTTGGCGGAAAGGCCTTCGATTGTTGTTATTTCGCGGGTTGCAACTAAGCTGAGGGGGGTGACGCAAGAACGGATAGCGGTGCCCCCGGCAAGAACAGTGCAGGCGCCACAGAAAGCAATGCCACACCCGTATTTCGTCCCTGTCAATCCAACTTCATCACGGATCACCCAGAGAAGGGGGGTGTCAGGCGCGGCGGTAACCTCGACCTGCCTGCCGTTGATCTTGAGCTGGGTCATCCGGTTTCTCCAAATTTCTGGCGTGAGGCGGACCGTTCTGGTTCGCGCGCCTAAGACTTCAAGGTCTTCAAATAGGCGATTACGTCCGCGCGTTCGGTAGCATTTGGCAATCCCGCGTAGGGCATGGTGGTGCCCGGTATGAATCCCTGCGGATTCTCTAGAAACTTATTGAGATTTGCGTCGTTCCAGACGATGCCCTTCTTTGCGGCTTCCTTCATTGCCGGCGAGAAATTGAAGCCGGGTACAGCGGCGGGCTTTGCATCATAAACGCCGTTCAGGACAGGCCCGATTGTGTTATGCGCGTTAGGACCGACCTGGTGACAGATCCCGCATTGTTGCTGGAAAATCGTTTTGCCCTTCGCGGCGTCTCCAGCCCCTTGCGCGCTGACCGGGCTGCCGGCGAAGCCTATCGCTATTAGACCGATCAAAGCTATGCGTATCACATCATTCTCCTGATGCTTTTGCGCCAGCGCTTACGCTGCCCGAAGAGGCACGCGCCCGCGCTCTCGCGTTAAGCGGGTTGGCCCGGTGACAACCGGAAAAAGCTTATGTTCCATGGCAAAGAGGCACCTGGAGCGTTTCTGCTCCAGATTGCTTGCTGCGCTGCCAACATGATCCTTAAAGACCGATGTGCTCACCCTAACGGAAGGCGAACTTGTCAGAGGGGCCCGCTAAAATTACTCTTTCGCGAAAATCCGGCGCCGGGCACAAGGAAACACAATGGATGGGGATGGAAATAGCGCCGCGGATGCCGGTGACGCTGCCGGGAAGCCGCTTCTTGTCTGCAATGCGATCTCTCGCAGCTTTGGCGGGCTGAAGGCCCTCAAAGGCGTTTCACTAGAGGTCCAGGAAGGGGAAATTTTTGGTCTCGTTGGGCCGAACGGAAGCGGCAAGACTACCCTCCTCAACGCCATCGCCGGCTTTTTTCCGCCTCAGGAAGGCAAAATTGTTTTCGGAGGCAGGAATATAACCGGCATGCGCCCGCACCGCGTGGCGCGTCTCGGCATCGCGCGGACATTTCAAAATCTCGCCCTGTTTCGTGGCCTTTCTACCCTCGATAACATACTGATGGGCCGGCATATTCATGTGCGGCCACGCGCGCTGGCGACCGCGTTCTACTGGTGGTGGGCGGAACGGGACGAAACCGCACAGAGGCGCAAGGCGGAAGAAATTATCGAATTCCTGCAACTCGAATCCATCCGCGATGAGCCAATCGATGTAATCCCGCTGGGATTGCAGAAACGCGTCGAGCTGGCGCGGGCGCTCGCGGCGGAACCCAAGCTTCTCATCCTGGACGAGCCGATGGCGGGCATGAACCAGGAAGAGAAGGAATATATGGCC
Source organism: Rhodomicrobium sp. (assembly GCA_049579205.1). GTDB lineage: Bacteria > Pseudomonadota > Alphaproteobacteria > Rhizobiales > Rhodomicrobiaceae > Rhodomicrobium. Next base: position 14,444 of record JBAUNL010000158.1, read on the forward strand.
CGCTTCATCCTGGACGTCCGCGAGGCAAATGGCATCACGGTCCTTATGATCGAACACCACATGGACGTCGTCGCGAGCTTGTGCGACAGGATGGTGGTGTTGAACTACGGCGAGATGATCGCGGCAGGAAAGCCAAAGGAAGCGCTGGCGGAACCAAAAGTTATCGAAGCCTATCTCGGGAAGCGGCACGCTCATGCTGCATGACCTTACAATGCGCGGTCCGGACACGGCGGCACCGGCTGTCGCGCAAGTGGCATCCAGGGATACGCTTCTCTCACTCCTCGCCCGGAATGCTGCGCAAGCCCCGAATAAGATCGCTGTTCGTGAACGTGAACTCGGGATTTGGCGGGAGTATAGCTGGCGAAACTATCTTGATGAAGTTACTGCGCTTGCGGCAGGTCTTGAAGCTCTCGGCTTGCACCACAATCAGCCGGCCGTCATTATCGGCGACAATCGCGCACGGCTTTACTTTGGGATGGTTGCCGCCGCCATGCTGGGCGGTCACTCCCTGCCGCTCTATCCCGAAACGCCCGCAGGCGAACTTGCCCATTTCATCAAGCCAACGGTACCGATTGCGATTGCCGAGGACCAGGAGCAGGTCGACAAGCTTCTAGAGATCCGCGCAGTCACCGGCGCCCCTCGCGTTATTGTCTACGACGATTCCCGCGGCGTTTCGGCTTACGAGCATGAACGACTCTTCTCCTATCAGACGGTACTAGCACAAGGAGCTGCGCGTCTCTCAAAGGAGCCGGCATTAGCCGATACCCTGCTGAACCGGGCCGGTGCTGACGACTGGGCGGTTATGCTGCATTCCTCCGGAACCACAGGCAAACCGAAAGGAGTGCCGCTCAAGCATCGGCATTTGATTGCTGCGGTCAGGCAGGCTGCAGAGGCAGGCTACTTCCACGAGGGTGACACTTTGATGGGTTACCTCCCTATGGCCTGGGTCGGGGATTACTCCTTCTCGATTGCGGCTACCATCGCGCTACGTGGCACACTCTGCATTCCGGAACGGCAAGAGACCGCAATGCACGATCTCCGGGAGGCCGCGCCGTCCTTCTTCTTTGCCTCCGCCCGGAGCTGGGACAATCTCCTCACCCGGCTGCAAGTCCAGATCTCCGAGTCCACGCCGCTGAAAGGTGCCCTGGTGCGGCATTTCACGGGGTTTGCTATGCGCGCGGAAAGGCGGCGCCTTGCGGGGAAGCAGCCCCTTCCATTTTCAGGTGTTTGGGGCGCGATAGGAGAGCGGCTGGTCTATGGCCCGATCAAGGACCACCTCGGACTGGGCCGCGCGAAGCGATGCTATACGGCAGGCGAAGCGGTGGGCGAAGATACGTTCCTTTACTTCCGTGGACTCGGCCTGAACCTGAAACAGTTTTATGGGCAAAGCGAGAATTGCGCGCTCACAGCCGCTCAGCGAGACGACGCAGTGCGGCTGCATACGGTGGGCCATCCTTTGCCGGGTGTGGACCTGAAGATCAGTGAGGCAGGCGAGATCCTAGTGCGTGCGGCGAGCGTGTTCGATGGCTATGCCGAGGGCGATCTAGCGAATGCCGGCGCATTAGCTGATGGCTGGCTGCACACGGGCGATGCAGGCTATTTGGAGGAGGACGGCCAGCTCGTTGTGCTTGGACGCGTCAGCGAGCTGCAATATACCGCGAGCGGCGACCGCTTCATACCCACTTATATCGAGAACCGCATCAAATTCAGCCCCTATATCCGCGATGTTGCCATCGTGGGCGTGGGTGAGGAGTATCTCGCAGCGCTCGTCTGCATCGACGTGGACGCGGTTGGCCATTGGGCGCAGGTGGAGGGCGTCGGCTACACATCCTATGCCGATCTTTCACAAAAGACTGAGGTTCTGGCGCTGATTAAAGGAGTTCTTGCCCATACGAACGAAGTCCTGCCCAAGGCGCTAAGGATCAAAAGGTTCGTGAACCTTCCCAAGGAGTTCGATCCGGACGACGGGGAGGTCACGCGCACGCGCAAGCTGCGGCGGAACGTGATAGATGCAAATTACGCCAACGTTATCGCAGCCCTTTTCAGCAGTGCAGCCAGCGTGGGTGTGGACCTGCCTGTAGTCTACGAAAACGGAGAAAAAGGCACCTTGCGCCGGACGCTTTCGCTCATTGCAGTGGAGGCGCGGTAAATGGATTGGCTTTTTCTGGGTGAGCTTGCAATCAATGGGGCGCTAGTCGGCCTGATGTATGCGCTCTGCGCGCTTGGCCTTGTCCTGATCTACAAGACATCCGGGGTCGCGAACCTCGCGCAGGGTGCATTGATAATGACCGGCGGCTATCTTGTGGCGTGGCTCGCGACTGGGCTTGGAGTGCCGCTTGCGCTTTCAATCATCATCGGCCTTGCCGCGCTCTTCTCGATGGGATTCTTGATCGAGCGGCTCGCCTTGCGGAGCATGGTGGGCCAGCCGATCATCATGGTGATTATGCTCACCCTCGGCCTTGAAATTCTTCTTCGCGGACTCGTGCCAGCGCTTGGGGGAACAAGCCTCCAACGCTTGAATCTCGGCATACCGGAGCAGCCTCTGATCATAGCGCAGATGTTCATCAATCGCGCCTATCTCGCAGGCGGCGCGGTTGCACTGCTTTGCGTCGCGCTCGCGGCTCTCTTCTTCAACTCTCGCCGCGGCGTGATTCTCCGCGCGGTTTCCGACGATCAACCCGCCTCCTGGGCCGTGGGTATCCGGGTCGAGAACGCCATTGCCCTGTCTTGGGGGCTTGCCGGCATCACCGCGCTACTTGCGGGTGTGCTTTGGGGATCGGTGCAAGGGGTGGATTGGACGCTTTCGCTGCTTCTTATCAAAGCGCTTGCGGTCGCTATCCTTGGCGGGCTCGACAGCATCTTGGGCGCGCTCGTTGCGGGGGTTGTGCTCGGCATAGCGGAGAACGTCATCCCGGGTTACCTCGATCCCATGGTGGGCGGTGGAACGCGCGATGTTGTCGCCTCTCTCGTCATTCTTCTCACAACAATCGTTCGACCCTACGGCCTGTTCGGGCGCGAATACATCGAGAGGATCTGACGCCATGTTCTACCGGCTGGGCGGCGTTTACCACACGAGCTATGCCGGGGACCGGACCATTCTCAAAGTCCCCGCCGACCGCTGGCAGGTGCTTTTCCTGGTTGTACTCGCGCTGGCGGCCCCGCTCTTCGTTTCGAGGCTCTATTTGTCGGGCTACCTGCTGCCGTGGCTTATCTGGAGCATGGCGGCTCTTGGCCTCAATCTTCTCGTGGGCTGGGCGGGGCAAATCCATCTCGGCTATGCCGCCGTAATGGCGATCGGGGCTTACGGCACAATCCACATCGTGCGCGCCGGAGTGCCATTCGAGGCAGCAATTATAGTTGGGGGTGTCCTCGCGGCCGCTATCGGGCTGGTCTTCGGGTTTGCATCGCTTCGGGTCAAAGGTCTCTATCTCGCTGTCAGCACTCTTGCCATGCAGTATGTGGTTGATTGGACGATCAACCACATGCCTGCCATCTCCGGCGGGAGCCAGGCGACGCTGCAAGCCCCAGGTTTCCGCTTTTTCGGCATCCCCATCGATGATGACGTCAAACGCTATTATCTCGCGCTCTTCGCCTGCGCCGCCGTTGCAATTTTTCTTCTGAACGTGAGGCGGACCGCTTTCGGCAGGGCACTCGCGGCCGTGAGGGAAAAGGATTATGCGGCAGCGGTCCTTGGCGTGAACACCTTCTACTTCAAGCTGATGGCATTTTGGGTAAGCTCCCTGCTTGGCGGGATGGCGGGGGCGCTTCTCGCCTTCTGTTACTATCGTGCTGTCACACCCGACCAGTTCAACCTCGATGTTTCGATTCAGTTGTTAGCCATGGCGATTGTCGGGGGTCTCGCGAGCGTCATCGGCAGTTTTCTCGGAGCTGCCCTGGTTTTCTTCGCGCCCATCGTTTTGAATAACGCGGTCGGTGGCATGGCCGATAGCCTGGGGATTCAAGTCAGCGGAGAGCTGAGGTCGCATATCCCACTTATTCTCTATGGCGGGCTGATCGTGGGTTTCTTATTGTTCGAGCCTCTGGGTCTGGCGAAGATCTGGGATAACATACGGAATTACTTCCTGGTCTGGCCATTCCGCCATGCCAGGCATTCGTGATTGAAATCGGGTCCGGGGCACCGTTCTTGGACTTTGGACCTAACCAAAAGACAATAACGGGAGGAGTTCATGGCAGGATTTGCGAGACTTTCTGCTTTCGCGGCATTGTCGCTGCTTGCAGCCGGAAGTGCGATTGCGCAGACGAAACCGATCAAGGTCGGCGCCGCGCTTGACTTCACGAAGGTCTATACTTTCCTAACCGCGGAATATAGTCAGGGCCAGCGGGACTATATCTCGCTCCTCAATGCGCGCGGCGGAATCAAGGGAACGCCTGTCGAACTCGAAACTGTGGATACGGGCAACGAACCGCAACGCGGCATCGAAGCTTATGAGCGCTTCAAAAACGAGCGCGCAGTTCTCACCGATTTTCTGTCGACACCCGTTTCACGTGCTATCGTGCCGCGGGCGCTGGCCGATGGCATGAACGTGATCACGGCATTTCATGGCCGCTCGGACGCCGCCGACGGCGTGGTTTTCCCGACGATCTTTCCCATGACGCCCGCCTATTGGTCGCAAGCGACTGCGATTGTGAAATATATCGGCGACAAGGAAGGCAATAACCTCAAGGGCAAGAAGATCGTCCTCGTGCATATAGACAGCCCCTTCGGCAAGGAGCCGATTCCTGTCTTCCAGAAGCTTGCGGAACAGCTGGGATATACGTTCTCCGACGTTGGCTATCCTTCGCC
>JBAUNL010000159.1:0-3012 GCA_049579205.1 Rhodomicrobium sp.
CACATTGCCGGCTCCGAATGGTCAACCAAGAGGTATTTATCGATGGACTTGCTGAGAGACCACAAACTGGAGAACGCCACCGCCTGAGCCCAAGCCGGGCGTCGGCCAGCCACAATGAAAGTGCGAACAATTCTGGACACTACCAGGCTTTGAGGCGGTACTGAGCCGCAAGCAGCGCGCAACCCCTGCGATAACACCCATCTTCGACGGCGAGAAAGAGGCCCGGCTGACGGGCCTTGGCCTGTTCCACGCCCCCGCCCCGAAGGCCACGCGCGCCTGCGGCTCCTGGAGGACAAGGTCGTGGAACTAGGCATCGTTGGAGCGCGCCAGCGATAATACGATCGGGCGCGTACCTAAAAAAACGCGCTTCAGCCCCACCGTAAGGAGCAATGGGTTATCCCGCGGGAGGCTAATGGCGCCTTCGTAGCGGCGATGGAAGATGTGCTGGAGGCTTATACGCAGCCGCACGATCCGCAAAAGCCGCTCGTTTGCTTGGACGAGACCTCCAAGCAGCCCGTTTCCGGGACGCGGATGCCAATCCCGATGAAGCCGGGACAGCCGGAGCGGGCCGATTACGAATACGAACGGGCCGGCACGGCCAATCTTTTCATGCTGTTTGCGCCGCTGGACGGCTGGCGGCACGTTGCGGTCACGAACCGCCGCACCGCCATCGATTATGCCCAAATCCTCAAAGACTTATCGGATGTCCACTTCCCGCAGGCCAGGAAGATCGCGCTGGTTCAGGACAATCTCAATACCCATACCAAGGCCTCGCTTTACGAAGCCTTTCCGCCTGCCGAGGCCCGGCGGCCAGACCTTCGAGACGGCGATCATCGAACGCTACCGGCGGCGCGACGCTTCCGTCGAGGAAGCGCTGATCGAGATGTATCTCGCAGGCGTTTCGGTGAGGCGTGTGGAAGACATTACCGAAGCCTAGTGGGGCACGCGAGTGTCGCCATCGACGGTTTCGGACCTCAACAAGAAGATCTACGCGACGATCGAGGCGTGGCGCAATCGCCCGATTGAGGGCGAGCACCTAGCGCACCGGTGCGATCTGCAGACAAACTCGGGCGCAAGCTCCGAACACCCCCAATCCGCGCGAACTTCGCGTTCCTCGCAGCCCGCCACGCCCGCATGATGTCGCGCCGCGGCAAAGAACGAAGGCATGGAGATCAGGCCGGCAATGCAAATCGCAATGCCGTATGGAAGGATCCCGAGCCTAGCCCACGCCTTTACCCGGCTTGAAGTAATGTAGGCCTGAACAAACGGCCAAAGCTTCATTGCCTTTCGGAGGATGAGGAGAATTGCTGCCACCAGCCCCCCAACCAGACTCATGATCAGCAGGAATTTAAGCCCTTCGGTGTAGCCGCCCCAGAGCATGAGAGCGCTTATGAGCTTGACGTCGCCAGCGCCCATCAGGCCCGCAGCGTAAAGGGCAAACGTCACGGTGAATGCGGCGCAAGCGCTTACGGCGTGTTCGGGCAGGGCTCCGGGCACAGGTATGAGCCAATAATTGAGAACAAAGAGCACCACCAAGGTTAGGGAAACCGCGTTCGGTATGGTGAAGCCCCGGATGTCTGAAATGCAGCCGTAACAAAGCGCACCCACATAGACGAGTTTAATGACGATCTGAAGGGTCGCGGCGTCAGGCATGGGGTAGGCGCATCTCTTGAAGAGCAAGCGTTCGGGTGCCTGCATGAATTCTGTGAAATGCGCTCGCAGTCACCTTGTTCAAAAACGGCCGAGTTGAAACGCAGGACGCTTCTGCGTATGCCAGCCACCTCAGCCACTAACTCCAGCTTTGGATTTCCAGTTTGAAAGTAAAATGAGGTTGTTCCTTACGTAAGGATTGTTTGGTTCTTTTTCCTGAGCCTCTCGAAGCGACTTTTCTGCATTGGCAAATTCGCCCTTCAACATATAGTGATAGCCGAGATTATTAAGGACGGTTGCGGTGTTTCCAACCATTGCAGTAACGATCTTGTAGGCCCGGTCTGCTTCGTCAAATCGTTTGAGCCGGTCATAAGAAGCGGCAAGACCAAGCCAAGCCTCCACATTGCTGTGACGCTCCTCGATCGCCTGGCGAAAATATCTCTCTGCGAGGCCATACTCACCTCGCCTAAAATTCTCCTTGGCCTTATCCAGCCAAATTTTTTCGGGAGCACTGCCAAAGGTCGCGGCAGTTGGTACCTCATCTTTTGTTGCTAACAGCAAATTATCATTATCGCTGCCATCGAAATATTTGCAGCCAGCCGCCGCCATCGCCAGCATGCCTGCGAGAGCCAGTCTTATCAATATATTCATTTGCGAGCCCACCCCTTCATAGCATAGCGTTTTTCATGCGGATAACAACCGGTAGCAGGATCACGATCAGAATAACTGGAAAAACGAACAGCCCGAGCGGCAGAACAAGCTTGACCGGTAATGAGTGTGCCCGCTCTTCGGCCCTGATTAGCCGGCGCTCGCGCATTTCGTCGCTGTAAATGCGCAACGCGTCGGTTATGCTGGTTCCGAGCTGTTCGGTTTGCTGCAACAGCGAAGCAAGCGTCGAGACCTCCTCAACCTGGGTCCGCCTGCCTAGATTAAAAAGAGCTTCGTGGATAGAATTGCCAGCTCTGATTTCAAGATTTGTCAAGTATAAGTTCGCTCCCAAATAAGGATAGGTCGACGCTATCTCGCGGCTGAGACGATCTATGGCCGCGCGGGGACTGAGCCCAGCTTCAGCACAAATGACCATTAAATCAACGAAATCGGGAAATCCGTTGCGGCATTCCTCGACAAGTTGTTTTTGGCGCCTTCCGATATAGCGGCTGGGAAGCAAAAACCCTAAAGCAGCAGCACACGCCGTTATTATGATTTTGGTTCCTAGAAGAAGCTGCGGCTGAAATATATTGGTGATGAGGAGGGCTATAATGGCGAAAGAGCCGAGTAAGGACAGTCTTATTGACTGATACCAAATGACACTGTTCTCGCCGAAGTAGCCAGCTTTCGAAAGCTCTCGTCTTATTTTCGAGG
>JBAUNL010000160.1:0-1778 GCA_049579205.1 Rhodomicrobium sp.
TAGCCCATGAGGCGACAGCCTGGGCGGCGCAAACACATTGGAAGTGGTTCTGGAAAGGCGTTAACGATATAGCACAGGCTTCATCGTTACGGTAATGATATAGCAGAGGCTTGATCGTTAACTGTAATGATATAGCAGAGACTTCATCGTTAACTTGGATTCTACAACCAGAAACTGTAGTTAATTTTCCCTAATGCTTAGGTGACCTGCGATTGATTGAGAATATTCCGGAGGTACTCCAAAAGTCTACTGGAGTTTTACTTGATATGCTTACAGCAGCCCCATCGCCTCATAGCGCTTTTCGGCGTCAGCCATTGCAAAGAGGCGAGATGCCCCGGTGCCCGTGAAACTAACCATGATGCCGCGGCGTCCATTTAGCCCTTCACGCCACTCCCTGACCTCTCTGACGCTTGGCGGATAAGCCTTCCAGTCTCTCGTCCCCAAGATAGTTTGCCACTCAAGTTCCTTTTCATCGATGCGCGGCGGCCGGTACCTAATCGGCATCAAGATCCCTGGCGTCCGTATTACGAATGGCGCGGCCATCATTGTGAGCCCGAGGAAAGCCTGCCGCCGGGAAATCAATTCGCTCACGCTGCACCTCGTTGATTTTGGCCCCTTGGCCGGCTGCTGCAAATCAGCCTACTCCGCTCTTGCAACGAAGGTTCACCCATAGCTCTATTCTGCGACCCTCGGTAAGGCGGAAGCGGATGAAGGCAGTGCGAGCACAACGCTGCGGCGTATCAGGCGGCGCGTGAAGCTGTGCCCTGTCCATACTAAGAAATTCAGCGATCCCCCGACAAAAAGCGCGGCCTTTTCCATGCGTCCTGCCTGATGTAGGAACCCGTATTTTGAAAGCAGGCTGAGCAATGCGCGCGACCCATTTTTGTAAAATCGCGTTCCGCCGCGCCTTCGGGGACAGCCACACCCCAATTGCCTGACAGGTCATTACCGCATTCGCCGGGGCGGTGGTCGCAGGCTGCATCTTTGCGAAGATAGCTAGCAGGGACACCTTCGCATTGGCATCGCCTTTGCGCCCTCAGGTAAACCTCATTTACAACATCGCTTGAAACCGATTCCGCTGACATCTCATTCCCCGCTCTTCTTTCCGCACTCAGATTTCGCGTTAGTAGCGTCCCAAAGGATGACTTCGGTCATAACCTCCATGGCTTTCTGCGGGCCGCCAGCTCTTTGCACCAAGTTCAGCGCGATCTCATGAAGGCTTGCTTCATCTAGTGGAGGAAATTCGTCCAGCGGCGGAAATTTGCGCTCTTGTAGACAGCGCCGCAGAAAGGAGCGATTCCGGTCACACCAAGCTTGAGCGACTTCTCTAGCAACGAAGGAATCATTCCCAAAAACTACACCGATGTAATGCCATCCATTATCCGTCGATCTGCCTTTATCGCATCGAATGCCAACAATATGACGATCCCCAAATACAACTCCCTCTTTTATTGCGCAGACCTTCAAAGTCGCATTCAGACTTTTAAACCCAGGAAGCGGTGCTGAGTATTCCTCATCTCCATTGCCATTAGCGAATTTCGACCATTGAAGAAGGTAGTTATCCTTTGGGTCGGTCGAGCTCATCTCATCCCCGCTTGTCTAACCGCACACCTGGTTTCTTGCCGTTCGTGAACTCGATGCCGGCCGCTTCAAGTGCTGCTTCCATCTTAATCCGAGCTTCGTCCGAAACCCGCAATTTGCTTCGCGCCTCGAACCTTCGAATCGTCGCGATCGACAAGCCTGAACGCTCCGCCAAATCCTCCTGCGACCAATCAAGA
>JBAUNL010000161.1:0-10864 GCA_049579205.1 Rhodomicrobium sp.
ACTCCTGTTGTGAGTGAGGTTGACGCCTCATTCTCAATCGGAGCCTTCGCCTTGTGATGCTGGTTCAAAATCAAATGCCGTCCGTGAGGCAGCGCCTACCGCGAGAGCGGTTTCGTTCATCGACCCACTGCCGCCTAAGTATGAATGGAAACTTTGCTAGGCTTGCACTGCCGCTTTGCTCATCCTCCCCCTCACCTAGCGTCTCCAAATCGTTGAAGCTCTTATTGGGTGCCTAACAGCTCGATGCACTCATTACCAAGCAAAATGGCGGTCCTATCGCATGGCGGTTTCATGATTTGCGGCGCACCGGAGCGAGCAAGATGCCAAGGCTTGGCGTGGCGCTGCCCACGGTCGAAAAAATCTTGAACCATGCCTCAGGCACCTTCGCCGGCGTCGTTGGCGTCTATCAGCGGCATTCCTTCCTCGATGAGAAGCGAGAGGCTTTGGAGCGATGGGCGGCCTTCCTGGATAGGCTCGCTGACGGCAGCGGCGACGTGGTGGCGCTTAACCGGCACAGTGCAAAGGAGCCGTGAAAATACCCGAAAGGCTGCGCGAGGAGCTTCGAATCTCATCTGGTCCATGGCTTGGTCCTTTGGACCGGCCCGGCGCGCCCGTTCAAGGCTCAATTGCTGGCATCAGCGATAGGAGGCTCCTTGTGGCGCTTGAGGCCGAGCCCGTGTAAAAACTTGGGAGTAAAAAGAGCCGTTAGAATTCTATTCCCCGCAGCGGGCGCTCATAGGCCCAGACTTTATCGTGAATTCTTAGTTGTACTTGACCTTCTCATGTCAAAGCACCCGAAGATCCCCATTACGCGGCTGATTGGAGTTTTACGGCAACCAAGACAGGAAAAAGATTCTATCGATTTTTAATCCGTACACGTTTTCACACACGCTCGGCCGACAGCAGACTTTCTCCTCCAGAATCGCCTCGTCCGCAATCGGATGGGGAGCGGATTAAAGCTCGTATTAGCGGCTCAGACGGAGTGCGGCCAAATTGAGGAAATCCCGCGAGCTCAAAAAAGATGCCACGCGCGGCTATGTCTACATGCGAGCCGATAATCATGAAGTCAGCTCAACGTGGGCAAATGCAGATCATCGCAGGGGACGCTTCCTAGCTAGGAACCAAAAAATATCTCAATGACTATAGTCATTCTTTAATCCAAGTCGCAGTATAATCAATTGAATCGCTAGTCTTACAACTCCACACAATTACATCGTCTTTTTTCGAGATACCAGGGCAATACCCACTAGTAGACGAACCATTGGCAGATTTACCGAGAAAATTCAGTGTAAGAGAATTTCCTACTATGTAACCGCTCCCGGATGCACGGAATGCTACCCCTGCTGCCGGACCTGTTACTAGGACAGCAGTGTGGGTCAGCGAATATTTATCTTCGTTTTGCGTAATGTGTATTTTAGAGTTCAGCAATTGCGGGTCGAACCAATTTCCAGCTATATTCACTGCATTCGTTGAATTGGGGGTTGTAGGCAAGCGCTCCGGCTTCGGAACGTTGATCGCAGCTTGCGCCTGCTTTAATTCCTCCAGGCGAGTTTTGGCAAACCCAGCATAAACGCTCTCAGGAAAGCGGCGGATGAACTCCTGCAGCACAGCCTTACTGTCGCTGCCCTGTATCACGCTCCAGGCTTGCGCGTCGGAGGAAAGCGGCGCTTGCGGTACAGGTGGGGAGGCTGGCGAGGGCACCGGATTGAAATAAAATTTCGCCCGAAGCGCGTGGTTTTCCCAAGGCACCTGCGTGTCGCCCGTCGCCGCCAAAACTTCGTTGCGAACTGCCGTCAGCGTTGTCAACACATCTTCGCCTCGCGTGGCTATGCGCTTGACGAGCGGGCCTGTGAACGGCGAATTGCGTCCCGTGCCATCTTTCGCAACATTGCCGGGCTGGGTCGAAAAGCTGATCAACGTGCCGATGCCGCTTTCCGCCGGGGCTAGACCTCGGCCGATCTCGCCGCCGCGTGTGCCCAAGGCTCTCGCCAGGTTACGTGCCAGCGGATTGTTACGACATGCATCCAAAAATAAGATGTTGGTTTTCGCAGAACGCTCCATGGTCCGCTGAACCAAATCAAGCCGGACCATCTCGAAATCGAGCGCTTCCGCTGTCGTAAGCTCCGCGTCTACAGGCACGATGTAATTGGCGCCCGAAAATTGTAGTCCATGACCCGCATAAAAAAACACACCTACGTCCGCGCCTTGAAGCTTACCCGCAAACTCACGGATTTTTTTTTCTAACGCGGCTTTTTGCAGGTCGTAGCCATCGATGACTGTAAATGCGAGTTTCTTGAGCGCCGCCGCCATGTCCGAAGCATCGTTTACTGGATTGGCAAGCTCGCCCGCATAAAGATACTTTGCATTGCCGATCACAAGCGCCACGCGCTTTTCCGCGAACGCGGCCGTCACAAAAAAGCAACAAAGCACCAACGCAATACCAAAATGAAATTGACGCATTCCGCCCTATCTCTCTCGCGTCCAAAGACATGGATCAAATTAACTTTATCGGCAGTTTCCAGCAAACGACAGGTAACCGATTTCTGCTCAATTGGGTACAGCGGAATTTGGTTCGAAAACTTCGTATTTCGGCTTGCGACCCACTGCCGCCTAAGTATGAATGTGTCAATCGGCTCCGAACTGTTGACCAGCCCTTTTTTGCCACGAGACGACGCGAAGGCGTGCGATCAATTTTGAATATTTTCCTTAACGCCAGTAACAACAAACCTATCACCTTCTACGGTTAAGTATAACGTGCTGTAGCCGCGCCCTTTCAAAGTTTTAATACTATTAGAAACACGATATTCATATTGAAAGACCGCGACATAACGTCCGCTTCCGTTTGGTGAAATTTTCAAAGTCCTCGGCACGAGCTTGTAATATCGGGAGGGCCATTTCTGCGCGTATTTTGCCGAATGCTGGATTGCGAAATCTCGAGACACTAATCCTTTGTCGAAATAATCCACCTGGCTCGCAAAATGCTCTTTATTCTGAAGATGTTCCTGAACGATGAATTGCTCGATTTTTCGGTGCATCTGGGCTTCCCGATCTTCATAAATCGGCGGAGAAAGCTCATCCTCGTTCGGCGCTGGCCCAGCATGAAATGGCGCAGGATTGAAATAGAACTTGGCCGTAAGCGCATTGTTGTCCCAGGGCACTTGATGGTCGCTGGTCATGGCCATCACCTCCTTCCTCACCGTGGTAAGAATAGAAAGAACGTCCTCACCCGGCGTGCCGATCGCTTTGCCGAGCGGCCCGGAATAGGGCGAGTTACGCCCCGAGCCATCCAGCGCCACGTTTCCAGGCTGCGTCGAGAAGCTAATTAAGGTACCAGCGCCTGCCTCTGTCGCGGCCAAGCCTCGCCCTATATCGGCGGAGCGGGTGCCAAATGCGCGAGCTAGGTTACGCGCGAGCGGGTTATTGCGGCAGGCATCGAGGAACAGGATGTTGGTTTTCGCCTCGCGCTCCATGGTGCGCTGCACAAGGTCAAGGCGCACAGCCTCGAAGTCGAGGGCCGCCGCCGTTTCAAGCTTCGCGTCCACCGGCACGAGATAGTTTACGCCCGCAACTTGCAGGCCATGGCCCGAATAATGGAACACGCCTGTCTCCGCGCCCGAGAGCGCGTTGGCAAACTCCAGGATTTTGCTATCCATGGCGCGCTTGTCGAGGTCGATGCCAAGGATGACCTTAAAGCCGAGCTTCTTCAGCACGGCGGCCATGTCCTCGGCATCGTTTTTGGGATTGGTAAGCGCAGGCGCGTTCACATAAGCCCCGTTGCCGATGACCAGCGCAACCCGTCTCTCGGCGAACGCGGCCTGTCCCGCAACCGCAAGCATCAAGGCCGCCAAAACAATCTTAACTAACGCACGCAATACCGGCCTCGCCCCGCGTTAAGCTCACAAAATCAATTCTTGGACTTTGCCGGAGCGCGAACGGGGATGCAAGGGGCGGCGTGTTTTCGCAGGCGCGACGTTTGACGACGTTGTGGTCCCCAAGCCGACAGGTCTTTAACGGATCACTTACCGCTTCTCAAGGATGCCAAGAACGCCGGGTGGAAGTGCCATAGACTTAAATCATGGACACCTATCCCTACCTGGTCCGTCGTGCCAGGCTGCTTATGGGGGAAAAAGAGGCCGAGTTCGCCAAGAGATTTGGTGTGGACGAAGCCACCATCTCCGGGTGGGAACGGGGAAAGGACCTTCCCCCAGCAAGCGATTGGTCATGGATACGCGAGAGCATCTTCCACTCCTCCAACCTCCTCTCGGAGGCGGTGAAGACCGCGCGCACTCTTAAGTGCATCGTACCGCTCGATGATCTCACCCGCCCGACCTTGGTCTCCAGAGGGATAGAAGCCGCTCTTGCCAGGATCGGTATTGAGCCTAAGGATTTGACGGGTCCATTCTTCGCAAATCTGGCCAGGTCCTCTCCCCATTATGACATTTCGGGCATCAAAGCCTTATCGATGATCCAGAGCAATCAGGACTGGATCAGGGGCGAGGTCCTGTTTGCCGAGGCTCATTGCTACTCGCCCGCCTTCAAGACCTGGCTCGATGGCGTCATAGCCCCGCTGCCGCACACGCGCGCAGCGCTGATTGAGGGCGCTCCCTCAACGGAGGGCGAAAAAGGCGGCTTCTGGGTGCGCTTTGTGAAGCATGGCGAGGTTGCAAGCCCCAAGGGCGGGAACTCCCAAATAATTCAGTAGAATTAATTCAGTAGAATTTTGCGAGAGGGCAGTCGGACTTTCAGGCCGCGCGTTCCCCCCCGGTGGCCCTCCCGCTATTTCATTGACGACCGCCTCCATGTGCTCAATGCATGACGCGGAGAAGTCCCGCACCTCTATTTTTTTGGCGTGCAGCCCCGGCTTGATCAGCTTCCATCCTGGACCGCTCACGTTGCGGATTGGTAACAGGCCACCGCGGAGGTTCTGCGCGGCGCTAACCACCAAAGTACATCGTGCGAAGTCGTGATGGGCCGAAACCTGACCTTCTTTCCTAGTCTTGTCTGGTCCGGTTCAACGCTGGTAACGGCTGGCTTTCAGGTCCATAGCGCGCGAGGCTACAGTCTTTCACCCAGCTAGTACCGCGTTTACCAGTTCATCCCAATCCCGCCCCCGGTGACGCCATATCCGGCCTGACCAGGATTCGAGCATTGGGGAAAGGATTGAAAGGCCTGAATATAGATTAGGAATGCCCGCGCCCGCGCGGGAGGTCAAGTCGGCTTCAGAATATCCCTGTGCCGGACTTAGGATCACCTTTGTAATCTTCGACCAGTCAGCATCACTCATTTCTGCGCGGCCTTTGCGATTGAGCAATGCTGAAAAGTCCGAAAATTTCTCAACCTGTAAGCATTGTTGCAAGGCATAAGAGATCGTTTCGAAGCGCGCGAAAGCAACAAGCCAGTCGCAAACAAAACGAAGATAAGAGAGATCATTAGCCAGAGGATGCGCTAACAGCGCAGCCGCATCTTCTTTATCCAGCGCTTTGCGATGAAGCACCAAGTAAGCATCCACAAATGCAGCAAAATCACGTTTACCCCACTGAGCCTTTTCAAATCCTACCTTGGCTGCCCCACTGCGGGTCAGGATCACATCGACGTTGGCGCTGGGACTCAGGTCCGCCAGGATCGCGTCCTCTTCGGGGCCAAACTGGTCTGTTCCACCAATGACAATCAGAAGGCGACGATCCGCCGAAGCCGCCCATGCTTGGAGTTTTCTAAGCTCCGCTCCTGGTCCAAATGACGCTCCCGCGCCAGGCGCAGGACCCACGCGCATTGTGGTGCGCCTGCAGAACTCGGAAATCCGTGCATTAAAGGCCTCGAAAGTATTGCCTCCAATTAGCGAAGGAAAATGCTCAAATGTCAGCGCCGGTGCTGTTTTGCGTGCCTGTATGGAAAGCGCACCCGCGAGAGCTGCGGCTTCCCAGGACGATGCACATGCAAAACGATTAGGGAAGCGCTCGCTCAGTAAGTGCCCGGCGAATGGGAGCGCCGTCGCGCTCTGCAGTCCATACTGCCGGTGCTTACGGAAGTCATTTTGCGCGGCATCCGGACTTCTTACGCCGGGATAATGGCGGCTTACAATTTCCCAAAGTTTTTCGGTGACATGATTTGCGAATTGCCGGTCGATAGGATGTGGTTCATAGCCTCGCTGGCGTAAGGTATTTAACAAAGGTTCAAATTCGGCCGCGATTGCTGGAGCCTTCGCGTGAAACGGCATAGGTCGGCGGGCGCGATAATAGATCAGCGCTGAGGGATTGAAATAATTTGGGCGAAGCATAGCGTAGCGAATTTCGAGCTCCGTGACGCTCACTGTAGCCAAATCGGGCTTCAGCCAATCAAGCTCATGTCCCAATAATTTCTCGTTGTTTGGAAGCCGTGAGCCGTGGTGCTGTCCGATCATTCCCAGAAAGAACGGGTGAGCTACATCAACTTCGTGGAGGCACCTTTCAACCGCCGTTCCTGCAGCCGACTCCGCACGTGTCACGCCCCACCGAAGGTCGATGGCCGCAACATGTACGCCCCGGCTTGAGGCGCGTCTTTGGAGTTCGGGCAGTACCGTTCGCGCGATTGCTTCCCGCTCCCCAGCGAACTCTGTAAAGGTTGACGAGACAAATATCTTTACTGTCCGGTCTGCGAACACCCGGCTAGGTTCGATGATTTGGAGCCCCTGAAACCTGGCTATTGCGGGTTCGCCACGATACAGCGGCAGCACTTGATCCCGACTGGATGGCTGATCGGCGTGCGCAAGCGACACAGAGGCGGTCGCTAGCTGACCACCCTTAATCAACACTGTCTCAGCAACTGCCATCAAGCGATCGCGATCAAAGATGGGTTCGAGAGCAGGATAACGGGCAGCACCAACTACAATGCGCGTATTTACATGGTCCTTGTGTACTGTAATGTGTGCGTCCGCTCCCGGTTCGCTGGTCGAACCTCGGATTTGATAGCCCTCTTTCTCCAATTGGCTGCGCACGCATTGAATAACGAAGTCCAGAAGTTCCCAGTCTGAGATATCGATGCGGGCACCTACATCGAACCTCCTCTCCTCCAGTGCTCTACCTGTTTCGATAACCTCGAACCCCAGAGACTCAACACTCGGGTCTGATACGCGAAGATCACCCTCATTGAGAAACAAGGTCACACCGTCAGCACCCGGCTTTTCTTCCGGCTGCTTTTCCGACGATCTCATATGTATAGGGGCAAACAACTTGCATCGCGCAAGGATTGCGACGCCACGAAGCTCCTTCGCGCGCGCCAGTAATCGATCCCGCCGCGACCGATCAAACTCTGTAATGGCGGTCGAATTCCAATCCACTGCGATGAAGAAAAGACCGAGCTGATTTTGATACCTCATCGCAAGATGAAAATCGGGGTCTGGAGCTGCCGGGACAGCGATCCCAAGCCAACCGCGGTTCAAGAGCGAATCCCACGCCGTCCGCTTTGCTTCTTCAAGTAGATGAGGCCGGGCCCGCAAAATCCGCGCTTCCGGATCGCCTTCACTATACCTTTCGCCGAGATATTGCTTGACCCCATTCGCATCGACATAAAAGCGCAATCCCGTCGCCGGATCGACCTCCAGCTGATTAATGTCAGTGTCCGTTCTAACCGTCCAGTTACTGCCGCGCTTCCACGAATGGTATGCGGCCATTTCTCCGGCTGGCGTACCTTGCATGCAGGCGAACTTGGTGCCGTCCGATTCGGTGCCCAACTCGAGCCAATCGCAAGCGAGAGTTGGGCCTCGAATCTGATCAATGACAACGATGTCGCGACATTTGCCGTTCTCAAAATAACGCAGCCCGCCCTTCTCCAACATCAAGATGTAGACCTCGACGTCGGTTGGAGTCGTGAATCCGACTGCAGCCAATCTGCCGTCGGTGCGAAACGTCCTGTTGGGAGAATTCTCAGCGAGTGCGGAAATGCCGCCCGAAAAACAACGATTCACAGCATCAATTCGGACTACAACCGTAATTGCATCTACTAAAACGCTCATCAGTTCTCGTCTAGCTTACGCTGCCCAATTCGGCAATTAAACTTTGGGTTCCAGCGATCACCGCTCAAAAGTAGTCGAGTAACTGCTTAAATCGACAATTTCGGAGGTCCCTAACACAAACGGGGCTAACGTCACTTGATGCCAGCCATAAGACCCATGTCCGCTTCCACGGAGCTGAAACGGTTACGCTTCCGAACTCCACTAAGAGAGGTTTCCGACCTTGAGGGCCCCGTTCGCTCCCGGGCCTTAAGCTCCCTTAAATGGTTGCCGTCTTCCTAAGCCCGAAAGCAATTCTCGTTGTGCCATGTTAGGATTGCCTTTTCGATATTTCATTTCCTTTTAGAGAGCGGGCACCGTTCGCAACTCCGAATGCCTCCCACGCCAGCGAACAGGGCAAGGCGTTGGCATAGGCGAATATGCCGCCGCCTACGATAAAATTTCGGGGCGCGTGGAGTTTAAACAGAAACAGCTCGCCAGGCTGGAGTGCCTTGAAAGGCGCGCCCGATGGGGCCCAGAAATTGACCTCGCCAGCCAATGGAACGCTTTGCAGAAGCTCAAACCATTCGTCATCGGTAACCGCAACTACAAGGCTGGGTAATGTCCATTCGAGGAGCGGCCTAGGATCACAGCGGCAGCGGCAGAGGGGCTATTGAACGCGTAAGGCGCAACGAACTCGTACATGTTGGTATCAAGGAGAGGGCGGAGAATGTTTTTGGCTATCAGCTCGCGCTTGAGTTCGGCGTAGCTGTGGGCTCCGGTGTGACCCGCGTTCTTAAGCGCCTGAGAGCCTGGCAGAACGAAGAATTCCCCATCCTGCTCAACCGCCGTGGCCTTGACCCCACTCTTATGCCGGATTTCAAATTGCGCCGCGTACGCATCTGTCACCTCGCCTCGAGCCAGTGCCTTCGCGCGAGGCTTCAAAAGGTCTAGGCCCACCACAGGCAAGATCACTTTTAAATTGGAAAGGAACGCCTCCATGTTTGCCCGATCGGCCTCGGGGAGGTGGCGGCGCCCCGATGCGGGAGTCTGACCGTTGTCTAAGGAAACGCGTCCGGCATTTTTTGCAAGCTCGATACGCCGGGCTTCGAGATAGCGGACGTGGCCCTTTGTTAGGGCTTCATCGGTCGCGGTGATGGCAACGGCGGTTTCCCAAAAGCCACGCTCTTCGGCGCTTCTGTCTATCCGATCAGCCACGCTATCCGCTTCGCCAATATAGGCGCGCATTGCGAGCGGGTTCTCCGGGTCGGGACCATAAAGGATGTACACGCCCGTGCGCTTAATCTCGTGACGTGAAAGCAGGTTTCCAAACGTGGACTGCTTCGCCACAAGGACCGAACCCGTCCAACCGTGAATGGAGGCGACGATGAGGCCGTTTGGTGTGCCGTCAACGAGGTAGAGCTGGATCGTTCGCCCAAAGGTATTGTCTTCCTTGCACATTTCTTCCCAGCCAACTTGAAGGGCTCGACTCAGAAAAGAATTGCTCGCAATCAGGCGTAAGCCAAGCGATAAACTTCAGTTCGGCACAGCATTTCATCACGAACGCATTTGAAGGGGACGACCATGACGCGGGACGAGACGATTGCGCTTTGGCAGAAGTGCGAGCAGGCCGAGACAGCTGCGCTAGCCAATGGGAAGTCTCACGAAGACGCCCATGAGGCTGCAAAAGCCGTTTGGAATAGTTGGGCAGAACCATTAGTCGCAAGAAGACGCGTTCTGGAGGCCAAGGGTCTTCTAAAGTCAAAAAAGAGAAATTACGAAGACTTTATTGTCGATTGGAAGTTATACGACAAGGAAGAGGCGGAAAAGTTCCTGGAGGTTGCCCGATGTCATTTTTCCGAACATCTGTTCGATACTCACACTAATTTCAGAGGTTTTATATTTCCCGGTGACGCCTGGTTTGGAAGAGTATATGCGGACGTAATTGGAAAAGATTGGGAACCTGCTAATTTCGAGACGAACACATACTTCTCTCACGCCGTATTTCACGGCGATGCTCGCTTCGACAGAATAGTATTCGAAGACTACACCGGATTTGAATCCACAATTTTTTTAGGTGATGCTGGCTTCGATCAAGTGGCGACCTCGCACGCCTTCGAGCTTCGGCGCGAATCCCAGCAGCTATCGCGTGCAACCTCAAATAGCAAAATAGCCTACTGGCAACAAAAATTGCCCACTGGTATCAGATGGGAAACAGAGAGAAACCTGCAACCTAACGCGCTTTCGCGCCCGAAAGGCCAGCACCCTGTGAAGCTTCTAACCTAAGTGCTTATCAGTGATAATTTATACGTGGCTACAGCTGTTAGCAGTGGTAAAATCAAAAAATTAAACGGGCGTACATCCTTGTCGCTGACAGCTACGGTGGCTCCATCAGTCAAAAGCGAACCGTGGCGCGAAGCCAATCAGCTGTGAGATAATTCCTATTAAGCCACTTCGGTTTCGTCAGCTTCTCCGATTAAACATTTAAGTTTGGTCACCTTTCATCGCATCCTAAACTATCCCAAGAATGCCGAGCTAAGCCTGCCTCTCGAAAAGCGCGGATGCGAGCGGGAGACAAGCACGAGGTTATATCCATCTTCGGCAAAACAGCGCGCGAGTTCGAGCCCTATACCGCTGTTTGCTCCTGTGATGAGAGCCGTTTGGCCCTCGCCTTTGCGCCTATCCGCCATAGATCATCCGCGTTTATTTAACGCTCCATGCGATGGCCGTAATAATCGCAACACCCTTCGGGAAGAGACCTAACGCCTTGTGGAACTCGAATTTGCAACATGCCACACAGAGGGTCCAATACGTGTTGGTATTACCTTTGGTATCAAAGCTATGCTATGTCATCCAAGATGCTGACCCAGGCGGCCGCGCCATCACGCAATTTCGCAGGTC
>JBAUNL010000162.1:0-11236 GCA_049579205.1 Rhodomicrobium sp.
TCCTGTTGTGAGTGAGGTTGACGCCTCATTCTCAATCGGAGCCTTCGCCTTGTGATGCTGGTTCAAAATCAAATGCCGTCCGTGAGGCAGCGCCTACCGCGAGAGCGGTTTCGTTCTTCGACCCTGACCTTCCTTTTGGAGGTAACGCGAGCACGAAGGCAGCTTTGGGTGGGTATCCGACATCGCGAGAGTGAGGGCGGTGGTCCGCATCACATTCGGGTTCGGAAGTTTATGGGAAGCATGGAAAGGCCGACTTTTCGGAAACGTCGAGTCAATGCGCGTTGTTCAAATGGATGCCGGTGAGAGCAGACCTGACGAGCACCCGGTAAAAGCGCAAGTCAGTCACGCCGGGCGGAAGCGGTCCGGGAAAAGCGGGCTGCTGCGTGCGGACCTGCTCCAGGGTAGCGGTGAGAAACGCCGGATCGGGTGTACCCTGCTCGGCGTATGCCGTAGACGCCGTCATGGGCGCCGGATTCGTTGTCGTTTGCGGGGTCAGCAGTTCGCTCGCAGCCGCCGGACTCGATGAATTGATGAAGATAGGCGTGGGTCCAACCAAACCCAACCCCAGAACCTTACCGTTTGTGCAATCGCCGGAGACGGTGATATTGCCGCCGTTCAAGAACAGATTGATCAAGCCCGCGGTGCCCGTAAAATTCGTGAAGTTGATGGCTTTACCCGATAAATTCACCGAAGCACCTGCATACGTGAAAGTTGAATTGCCTGAAATATTGGCGATCGTCGTGCCTCCGGAAGAGGAATCGTACCATATGTCCCGAACGCTCAAATGGGCCCCGTTCGAAGCGCCATAACTCAGGTGATTGCCGAACGAAACGCCTGCAAAAATGTTGGTTGCGCCGCCTGCCGGCAAGCCTCGCTCGGCCAACGGACCGCCTGTGACATTCACGCTCGCCAAAGCCGTCGATGATGAGGCCTCATGTTCAAGATCGTGCAGCTCCACATTGGTGTAGTCGAGGGCGTCTGAGAAAAGATTGACCTGTGAACCGATAAGGATCGCCTGCTGCATAAAGATATGGCTGCCCGGCTGATCGGCGTTTGTCACTTCAATGCCGTTGGCGGTGTTGTTCCCCCTGATCTCGATCTCGCGTAAGGTGGCCTTGCTGGGTCCGGCAAACTTCAGAATTGGGCCACTCGTGGTACCAGTCCAATATAAAACCGTGTCAAAGCCATCGCCGGTGATCTGCATGCCGCTACCCGCCGGCACCACCAACGTTGTACCGATGTTATACCCTCCGGCCTGAAGGTGGACGATCGGTTTGCCGCTGCCCGCGGAGGCTGCCCGATAGATGGCTTGCTGAATTTGCGCCGCTGTAGATCCAGCCGCCACTTCAAAAATCTGCCTGTGGTTGTTTGGAGGAGTACCCGGCAGCACCGGCATGGTGGGGTTGATCGAGCTTCGCGCCACGACCTGATCGCCAGCCGTATGCAGGCGGCCGGTCGAGGAGAGAGGGGATATGGCGGTAAAAATGTTCCCCGTTGAAAAGAGATCGCCAGGCATAAAGCCGCTCACCTTGGCAACCGGGCCGGAGGTCACGCTGGCCAAGCTTCGTATTGTGTTATCGATCATAACGAGCGGGCCCATGTGGCCGGCGGCGATCGACGCCGCGGATTTCGTATCAAGAATGATATTTCCTTCCAGCGTCACGTTGGCGGGGTTACCGGTCCCGACGCTTGGGCCCATGAATTGCTTGGATCCAATGGAATAATTGTTGCGAAAGTTGAAGACCCCGGTGTGATCGATTGTCAGATCCGCGGTTGTCGAACCTTGGAAGACGCTGTTGAACACGTGGAAATTGCCGGCTCCTGGGTAGTTGGTGACACCCTCGGCATTGTTGATGAACAGAGAATACCAAATGAACATATCCAGTGCGTTGAAGTTTTTCATCGCCACGCCTGCGACAGTGTTGTTCAGGAATTTATCGCGCAGCATTGATGTTTCGGCGCAACCGTAGCGGAGATTGCCGCAGCGGAAACCGGTCCCGGCGTTCTCGAAAACGTCGTCGGCATATTGGTTGGCGGTGTCGAAAAACGCCCCGCCATTATCCCAGGACTGATCGACGTCAACGCCGGCCGATCCTTGACCGTTGAAGGTGATACGGTCGATCCTTGAATAGCCCACGCCGTTCAAATTAAGCATTGTGCCGCCTGACGCGCCCGCCCACACGATCGACGTGTTCGACGGGTCCTCGCCGATGATGTTGATTTGCATCTTGTGGACGAGGTTCAATGTCTGCGTGATCCGGTAGGTGCCGGCCGGCAGATAAATAACCGGAGTTAAGCCGCTCAGAGCATTCAGAGCGTTTTGCAGAGCCCCCGTGTCGTCTGTAACACCGTTACCGGCGGCACCGAACGATGTTTTGACGTTCAGCCAATTGCTAAATGGACCGGCGAATTCTTCGTCCCATTGTCCCTGCTTGGGAGGTGTTGTAGCCTTTGAAGCCAGGGTCGCGGCCCATGATCCGGGGCTACCGTTCGTAGTGGGACTGGGAGATGAGCCTGCGGTGGCAGGCCCCATTGGATGCATCAGTTTGGACCCTTGCGTCCAGTCCGCCAGTATCGCGCCCGCACTCAAGAATAAGACAGATAGCAAAAGCTCTCGTTTCATTCCTGTCCTCACTTGATTCACAAGTGCAAATGCAGTCCAAACCACAGATAGATTGAATGCCGGCGGATGACATAAGCGCGGCCGGGCTTTTGTAGTCCATACTGGAGATCCCGGCAGCGCTCGAACTGGGATACTACTTCATCTTACGGCAGGATGACTTTTCAAATCTGGAGATATCAATAGATTTCCTCCAAACTTTGTGGATCGCCGCATTACAACTTGCTTCCGTCAAGGATTTTTATTTTGCTCTGCGAATTGAGGACCCATGAATCCGCTCACTTAAGAAGGGCTCACTTTCGAAACCTATGGATATGACTTTTGGGCCCCCTTCGAGTGAGCCTTTGCTGATCCGGGCTGGGCAAGTTTTCGTGTGTGAAGGGGGCAATTCGCGCTCCCTATCGGCCGCGGACGAGCCAGTTTTGTGCAATTCAAGTCTATTATACTTCGCGATTTGACCGCCCTGTAGGGTCCAGGTGTGTCTCCGGAGAGTGCGGCGCATACTATTTACGCACATGCGCGCCCCTCCGGAGGTAGGTTGCTTGTGCTGCCCTGCTGAGGCCGCTAGCGTCCGCCCGTCTCCCGCAGGAAAAACTCAGCCATGTTCCGATTCGCGAACTTTGACATTGTCGGCGGATGCAATGCGAAATGTCCGTTCTGCGTCACGGCTCGAACATCCTTCGGACAGCGCATTCAGCATATCGCGGTGGCTGATTTTGCGCGGTCGCTGGACCGTCTGCTAGAACTCGATCTGCTGGCGCCAAACGAGTCGACGATTGAGCTGTATAGTTGGGGCGAACCCTTGCTCCACCCCAATCTCAATGCCATTGTTCAGGAAATTTACGATCGCAGACTACGCGCCGGTATCAGCACGAATGCTTCCAAAAAGACATCATTCACCGGTCCGAGCAACCATATTCACCAGTTCATTTTCTCGGTACCGGGCTGGAGTCAGTCAAGCTACGACAAAATTCATAATCTGAATTTTGAGGGTGTCGTCGCCAATATCGGGGCCACTTTACAGAACCTCCGTGACACGGGGTTTACCGGTATAGCAAGGCTTTGCTTCCATGCTTATAAGTTCAACGTGAAAGAGGAACTGCCCCGTGCGAAGGATTGGTGCCTGAAGCAGGGGATTAACCTATCTGTATATGCGGCCTACCTCAATGACTACGAAATGATGCTCAAGTTCAGGCAAGGAACTCTCCCTCGCGAAAGGCTTGACTACATTTCCGAGAACTTATTCTTCGATTACATCGATGATACAATTAAGGCTCAGCCCGAAGGCTGGGAGTGTCCACAGTTCAAGACTCTGACGCTGAATCACCGGTCAGAAGTTCTCTTATGCTGTGTCATGCCCGAAGGTCACCAAGCTTATTCACTCGGCTCTCTCTTCGATCTTTCCAAGGAACAGATCATCAGAGGCAAGACCACCAGTAAGGAATGCAATACCTGCATGGCAGCCGGCATCGCCTACTGGGCACATCACCCTAAAATCTACGAACATGTGAGCCCCTCCAGGTCTGCCGGGCGCAGGATTGGCCGCATGGTCCGGACGCTCTTGCCTACTACGGGATTTGGGGCACCGGAGAAGCCGGCCTCGAGGCATCTATAGAGGCTGCAAGGAAAAACGCTCCGGCAGCCGCGGCCAGCTCAAGGAATTTACCTCACGACTACGACCTCGTCGGCGGCTTCGCTGGGGCCTGGTTCCAAGACCCGCACAGATCGAGGAATGCGGCGAGTGCTCACCCGGCGAGACTGCCGCTTCGGAGACATCAGCAAAAACAGCGCCATCGCCACCCCACTTGACACAAGCCATGGCAAAACCGGGGTTCTGACGTCGAGGTGAGACGTTGCCTTGCTATCGTAGGGCCCGTGGGCGCCAAAGTCGCCCGCGACCGGCTTGAACAGATTGTCCGGTGCATTCGGTTGCGCTGGCCGATCCGAGAGCTGTCCTTTATAGGCCGCTGATGCAAGGTAATGGTCGAGGAAGCCGGGAAAGAACTTATTGGCAAGCACTGCACCGAACGTCGAGCGCTCCACCCAGACTCCGCGGCGCCTCGCTAAGGAAGCATAGACGATGGCATCGGCGGCCACTTCAGGCTGAAAGATAGGCGGGACAGGCTGCGGCTTTTTGGGAAGCTTGTTGCGCCCCCACTCGAATTGAGGGGTATTGAGCCCGGGCATTTGCACCATGGTAATGTGCACATTCGAGCCATCATGAATGAGCTCGGAGCGTAGGCTGTCGGTGAAGCCCCGGATCGCGAATTTGGCTCCGCAATAGGGTGCCTGCAGGGGGATTGCGCGATAGGACAAAGCCGAGCCCACCTGAATGATGGTGCCAGGATCTCGGCGGCGCATCCTTCGTAGCGCGGCCATCGTGCCATAGACGAAGCCGAGATAGGTAACTTCGGTCGCGCGCTTGTATTCTTGCGGTGTGATCTCGGCCAGCGGCGCGTAAATTGTCGTCATCGCGGCGTTGACCCATACGTCGATGGGACCAAGCCCGCGTTCGATCTGGTCCGCTGCGCGTTCCACCGCCTCTGGATCGGCGACGTCGGTCGGAACGGCAACAGCGTGCAGGCCTTCGGCCCTGACTTCATTTGCCGCTGCTTCCAGGCCTTCCGTTCCGCGCGCGATCAATCCAACGGAGCACCCGCGCTTGGCGAAGGCACGCACGGTCGCGCGGCCTACTCCTGCGCTCGCCCCGGTAACAACAACAACTCTGTGATCTGCGCCATTCATGCAACGCCTGCCTTTCCATTGATAGTGATGCCGTCAGCGCCCTCGAGGACTTCAAAGCGCGAGGAAGTTCCCCTGCCGCTGAACCTGATCGTGAGCCGATGATCTCCAACCCGGAGATTTTGGAGCGTTACCTCTGGCAGCCGATCAGGAAGCGTGGGATTGAGTTCAAGCCTGTTTCTGGGCGCATCCGGTTCGATGCCAAGTAGGGCCCGCATGAACATGAAGACCGACCCAGCGGCCCAAGCCTGCGGTGTGTTTGCTCCGAGATACTGAACGGGAAACTCATCGCGTTCCCGGTCAGCCCCGGCAAAAAGCACGGGAAGGCGATACATCTGAAACATATCTGCCGCGTCGAAGATGCCTTTGGCGATTTGGTTGGCCTCTTGCCAAAGGCCGTATCTCTTGGCTCCGGCGGCGATCCAGGCATTGTCGTGGGGCCAGATAGCTCCGAGCTGATAGGCGTTCGGATCATAGGCTGGGTTATTTTTGGAGAGCGAGCGAATTCCCCAGCCCGAATACATGTCCGGCTGCAGCAGCCGATGGATGACGCTTCGAGCTTTCGCGGGGCCGTCTACTATCCCGGTCAACAGGAGCTGGCCTGGATTCGACGCAATTGTCTTGACCTGCTTTTTGTCCGGGCCGAGGGCATAGGCGTAGGTGCCCTGTTCCTCCATCCAGAACTTCTCGTTGAATTTGGTCTTGAGTGCCTCGGCCTCCGCTTTTAGCGCTTTTGCTTTGGCGTCCTTGTCCAGCGTTTCGAAGACCTCCGACATCCGGCACTTCGCATCGTAAACGAGACCCTGCAATTCGCAGATCGCGATGGGCTGCTGGACCTGAGAACCGTCGGGATAAAGGACGGCCACGCCAGAGTCCTTCCAGCCCATATTGTGGTAGCCCTGCGACGAGAAGGTCTTGTATTCCTGGAAGCCGTCGCCATCGAGGTCGCCGTAACGGTCGATCCATTCGAGACACTTCAAGGCCGTGTCACGCTGATCCGCGAGCAGGTTTTATCGCCCTACCAGCGGAACGCCTCGGACAACACGATCAGGTAGAGGATGCTGGCATCGGCTGTCCCGTAATAGGGGCCGTGCGGCGTTTCATTAAAATGGGCGAGCTCGCCGAAGCGCATCTCATGCACGATCTTGCCCGGCTGCGCGTCCCGCCAGTCATCCCGCTCCTTGGCCTGGTATTTTGCAAAGTGATCCAGGGTCCCTCTGGCGAGGTGCGGATGGATCAGCATCGATTGGAGCGCGACGATAAGGCTATCGCGCCCGAAGATGGTCACGAACCATGGCACACCAGCCGCCGGCATTGGCGGGTAGTTAGCACCCTCTCTTACGTCCAGGCGCAGCGCGCCGATATCGTAGACGCTTTGGCCGAATGTGTTCTTGACGCTTTCGTTGGGTGTATCTATGCGCGCGATGCTGTCGTGCCAGTTCTTCTGGAGTTGCTGCTCGTTTTTATCCCCCGTTGCAGGGCTGTGGCATTTTGACTTGGGCTCGCGCTGCTCACCGGAGATGACCGGAATAATGCTGCAACAAAGACGCCATTGCTGACCAGGGGCGAGCTTGATGCCGAAATGAATCGTACCATTGGCGAAATGGGGATTGGAGTCAGCGTTATTAATTTTGAAGATGACGCCGCGTTCGTAGTCCTCGCGCGTATAATGGAAAGCAAGTTCGGAATTTTCTTTGTTCCAGTAGGAGTCAATCTCGCGTTGACGGATTTGATGACGTTTCACTTCAAAAATGTCGGCAAAGTCAGCTTCGACCGTAATCCCGAACTCGAAGCCTAGTTCCTCTTGGGCATGGTTTACAATGTCGAAGTCTTCATGGACTCCCCCGCCGGAAACCATGCGATCGAGGCGAAGCTCGATCTTCCCCGGTTCTAGTGTGCCGTCGGATGATTTGATCTTCGGGGAAACGAAAATATACCTGGCCCCGAAATAGCTCACGCCCGCCGAGGCCGCCGGGGTCCAGGGCTGCTTGTTAATTCTGAGCCGATAGGTGGATAGCAGGCGCGTATCGTCGGAGAAGAGTCCCTGCTCTTCGTCTGGCGACACCTCGCTTGCCGGCGTCGTCACCATGAACGTCTTGCCTTCATGGATCGTGATAACCGCAGGGCCGACTTTTATCCGGCCCATGAGATGGACTTTATCGGACGCCATCAGAGATCGACTCGGTTCGTCTCACATGGGCAAAACGCTGCTTCGGCAGAACCGTTCCGAGGCGCCGCGCCGAGCCGCGTCCTTCAGTTCACCGATTCATGCTTTGAAGCTGATGGCCGGGCGCTGTCACAAACGAACGTTGCGAAGGCGCAGTGAGTTGGCGATCACGCTGACGGAGGACATGGACATCGCTGCCGCCGCGATGACCGGAGACAGGAGGATTCCGAAGAAAGGATAAAGGATGCCCGCTGCGACAGGAACACCGGCCGCATTATAGATGAAGGCGAACAGCAGGTTTTGCCGGATGTTCGCCATGGTTGCGGCTGAGAGGCGCGTCGCCTTGACGATGCCGGTCAGATCGCCCCGGAGAAGGACGGATTCCCAGCCGCGCTTGAAGAACGGCCACCCGCCCCAAAGCACCACCGGCGTCGCCAGCACAAGCTGGAACCAGTTCATGGTCTGCTGATCAAGCCAGCGGCTGAAATCAAAAAAATGGGCGCCCATCTCGGTGGCGAAAACCGGCAGCGTTAACGCCAGGCTTATCCAGAAGCGCCGCGTCATATCCGCAAGCTCTGGATTTGGCTGTTCATCCGTGGACGGCATTTCCGGCTCCAACGCCATACCGCAAATCGGACATGAGCCAGGGCCCGATTGCCTTATCTCCGGGTGCATTGGGCAGGTGTAAATCGTGCCCTCCGGCATCGGCGCGGGGGCAGGCTGTTCTTCCCCCAGAAACCGCTCAGGATTCGCCTCGAACTTGGCGAAACAGCCCGAACTGCAAAAGTAGAAGTCGCGGTCGTTATAGCGTGTCCGGTGAAGCGCCGCCGCAATATTGACGGTCATCCCGCAGACGGGATCAATGGCCGAGCTGGATTCCCTTTCTATTCCCACGCCTCCCGAGGCCCGGCTACAGGAGGCGTGGCTGCTTGCATCCATCTTCGTGCCTTAAAACGCGACGCGCCATATGACAGTGCAGATATACCCCCTGGGGGTATGAAGTCAACCCGAGGCACTTTGTCTCAATTCTCGAAGGCTGGAGCCCAGCAGGCCTTCGCAAGCGCTGAGATTGCGGAGAATACCCCACCCTGGTATGGTGACTGGCATGCATGATGATATGAAGGACAAATGCCTGAAACGGCTCAGCCGCATAGAGGGCCAGGTGCGCGGCATCGGCCGCATGGTCGGCCAGGACCGTTATTGCATCGACATACTTACGCAGATGGCGGCAGTTCAGGCCGCGCTGCGCAAGGTGGAAAGCGAAATCCTGCAGAACCACGTCAGCCATTGCGTTGAGAACGCGATCGCAAGCGGAAACGCTGAAGAGCAGCGCCAGAAGGTCGCCGAGCTCATTGAGGTATTGGGCCGCAGGCCGGGCTGAAGATTGCAATCAAAAAAATCGCCCCCGCTGGTTCGCCGTGCCCCACGGAAGCCACCTCGCCGTGTCCCTCTCCGGCGATGAGTACGGCAATGATGAGAGATAGGACCCATCCAACTGCAGGGTCATGCCGTCTGGAGTATGATGAAAGGGAAAAAGTTGCTCACAAGTTTGATCCAAGACATCCGCGAGTACACGATAAAACACCAAGAACTGGCAACTGCTCATCATTTTTCATTCGATCTAAAAACCCCTACGAATGGAACTCCTCAATATGTTGTATTGGGTATAAACCCCGGAGAAACAGCAGCATGTTGGAGAACGGCTCCTCGCCCTACCGAGCTAACTAGCCACTTTGACTACCATGGCGGCGACCGACAAAATATAAGATGGTACAGAATGTGCGCAGACATTTTGACCGGAGCTGACTACGTCGAGAGTAATCTATTCTTCTGGAGCTCAAACAATAAAAATGAACTTAAAAGCCGATTTGGTCGCCTTTCGCGGTCCAGACACCTGCCTTTCTGCACCGAAAAGAACAAAAACTTAATCGAGATTTATAAACCCAGGGCGATCATATTTGCAGGAGTGGGACGAGAATATATGAAATTGTGTCGCGAACAATTTAATCTGAAACAGGTCTCCGCACCGGTGAAAGATGGATCTCACAGAATCGTAGAGAACTATACCTATGGAAGAACGCCCTGGTTGTTTGCAAGACATTGGACTGGCTCCTACGGCTTTTCCGAAGAGCAGAAACAGTTAATTATTCGAGAGTTGGATAGGGCATGCCAAAATCAAAGCTGAGGCCGAGCCAAGCTGCCCAGACTAGAATGAGCTCTTATTCCGCGGCTTTTAGCACGGGCGGAGAAGAAAGCGCGGCTTCCAGCTCCGCATATCTAGTTTCCGCCTTCTTCATGTTCGCCATCTTCACGTGCCCGAAGCCGCGAATGAGGTCGGGCACTGAGGCGTACTCCGCCGCAAGCGCTAGATTCGAAGCCGTAAGAGCCGGCAGGAGCCGCTCGACCCTGGCCTTGTAGTCCGCCAGCAGAATGCGCTCGGCCTTACGCTCCGCGGTCCGGCCGAAAATGTCAAGCCGGCTACCCCGTAGCGCTTTTCCTTTCGCAAGCAGCTTCATCGCTTTGAGCATCCACGGCCCGAAGGTGCGCTTTTTCGGCAGCCCAGTATCGGGATCGGGACGCGCAATGAGCGGCGGAGCAAGATGGATCGCTAGCTTGTAATTCCCCTCGAATTGTTCCTTGAGGCGTTTTGCGAACGCGCCATCCGTGTAGAGCCTCGCGACCTCATACTCATCCTTGATGGCCATGAGCTTATAGAGGTTCTGCGCCACGGCCTTCGTCAGCACCTTGCTCCCAGATGCGACCGCCTGTTCACGCCGCCTGACCGTGTCGACGAATGTCAAATACTCGTTGGCATAAGCTTCGTTTTGATAGGCGGTAAGATCGCGGGCGCGGATCGAGATCAGCTCCTCAAGCGTTTTCGAAAGTTTCGGCGGCGGCGTCACCTTTGCCATGATCCTCGGAAGATCAACCGCGGCCTCGCGTCCAAGCGCGAATGCGCGTTTGTTGGCATCGACGCTGGCGCCGTTCAGCTCAATGGCACGCAAAATGGCACCGCTCTCCAGCGCAATGAGCCCCTTCTGCCAGGCGAACCCCGTCAGAACCATGTTGGCATAGATAGAGTCTCCGAGAAGCGCCGTTGCAATCGCCTGCGCAGGGCATTCCGCCATCAGGCGCGCATGTCTTTTCACGCGCGCCAGCATTGCCCCTTCCTCGAAGGAAACGGCATTGTTTGCCACGAATTCTGCGGTTGGCGTCACATGGGCGTCGGCCACGACCGCGGTCCGTTCCGCGTTCACGAAGGGCAGTCCGCTCTTGCCATGCGCACCGACAATGTCGGCCGCCAGAAGCAGATCCGATTGGCCGGCGCCGATGCGGGGGCTATAAAGCTCCGTGCCCTGCGCCCCGATGCGCAGATGCGAATAAACGCCCCCGCCCTTCTGAGCGAGGCCAATCTGGTCCATGATGCGGACTTGCAGGTTCTGGATATGGGCCGCCATACCAAGAATCGCGGCCAGCGAGGTGATGCCAAGGCCGCCGATCCCCGTCATGAGGACATTGTAACCGTCCGCTCCGATGGCAGGAAGTTTCGGCTCCGGCAGCTCCATCGGAACGGTCACGACCGCCGGGCGCCGGCGTGGCTTTGCGCCGTAAACCGACACAAAGCTTGGGCAGAATCCCTCAACGCAAGAGAAATCCTGATTGCATGTCGATTGATTGATTGCTCGCTTGCGGCCGAATTCTGTCTC
>JBAUNL010000163.1:0-20486 GCA_049579205.1 Rhodomicrobium sp.
CTGAAATAGCAATCTAAGAGCGACTTGCGGCGGAGCTGCTTATTTCCAGGCTCCCGCTTGGCCAGGAATAAGCGAAGGAAAGGCTATTCGCTTGCCGCGAAATCGCTTAATTTCCCCTCATGCCTGCCGCCGCGATTCTACCATCTCAAGAAATTGCCTCCCTTATTAAAAAGGGGGCTATCGCAGCCGGGAAGCCTATTTTGGACGCACAGGTCCAGCCCGCGAGCCTGGATTTGAGGCTCGGGACGCGCGCCTTCCGGGTGCGGGCGAGCTTCATGCCTGGGCCGGCCGCAAGAACTGACGAGCAAATCGAGCGGTTCCTTTTACACACGATCGACCTGACCCAGGGCGCTGTTCTTGAGACGGGCTGCGTGTATGTTGCGGAAATCGAAGAGCATCTCACGCTGCCGGAGGGGATCAGAGGATTTGCAAACCCCAAAAGCTCAACCGGCCGGCTGGACGTTTTCACAAGACTGATCGCGGACCATGCCCCTGGATTCGACCAAACTGTTGCGGGTTATACGGGCCGACTGTATCTGGAAATTTGTCCGCAGACATTCCCGATACTCGTTAGAACAGGTTCGCGTCTGTCGCAAATCCGCTTCCGGCAAGAGGGCGCAGGCGGCGGCCCAGATACGGAGCAGCCGAGAGAGGTTATTCTCTCGGTCGATCTGAGTGGAGGTGGTCCATATCCCTTGATCGGCTACCGTGCGAAACGCCATACCGGCCTCATTGATGTCGATCGCGCCGGCGCTTACGATGTCGAAGACTTCTGGGAACCGCTTCTAGTCACGCCGCAGAAGCTGCTGATCCTGGACCCCGATGAGTTCTATATCTTGGCCTCCAAGGAAGCGGTACTCGTCCCCCCAACGCATGCAGCGGAAATGGAGCCTTTCAACGCACCGATCGGGGAGTTCCGCGTGCATTACGCCGGCTTTTTCGACCCCGGTTTCGGGATGACGGAGACTGGGGGCAGGGGCAGCCGGGCCGTGCTCGAAGTGCGCAGCCATAAGGTGCCCTTCATCCTTGAGGACGGACAGATCATAGGCCGGCTGATGTACGAGGAGCTTGCGGCGCCGCCCTTGCAACTCTACGGCCAAGAAATTGGGTCGCACTATCAGGCGCAGGCTTTGAAGCTGTCGAAGCACTTCCGCTAACGGAAGCAGCCACCGGCAGAGCGGCGCCAACGAATTTAGTTTTGCTGAGATTGAGCTATACGCGGCGGAAAATAGCCGAGGCTCCGCCGCCAATTGCGGCGGCTAGCAGCACAGCCATGGCGCCGTAAAGCCATGGGTAGTTCAAGGCTGCGGAAGAAAGCCGCGCTTCAATGCCTATCTTGTTGATACGGATTTGGGCAGCAGCTTCTCCGATCACCTTTCCATCTTGAAGAAGATAAAACTTCGCCCGATACAGTCCCGCACCTGCCGCTGGGGGCAAAAAGACCGATGACCGGAAGAGCCTCGTTCCGAAGAATTCGATCGCGGAGTCGCCGTTTTCCACGAAAAGGCCGGCCGTTTTTCTGAGCCGGATCAGCGCATTCCTGAATTCGTCTAGCGATTGAGCTTCCAGTTTCGGGGAATCTTTCGGCTCCAGATTGAGCGCATCCGGACCGAGTTCATGCGCCTTGCGCTGCTCAGTAGAGGCAATCTCGCTCGCCGGCCTTGTGGAAAGTAAAGCATAGTAGGTGGGCACATCTTCGAAGGTCAGGCTCTCAGAATTCACCCAGAGCCCCGCTCGCCGGTCCTTCTTCCAGATGGTCATCGGCTTCACCGGACCGCGGATCGTTATTGCAACGTCGAACTTATGGCGGTTGAGCCGTTCGCGATCGATGGAGCCGAAGAGCACGATATTTGTGCCATTATAGCTTGGCTCGACGTAGAAATAGTTTTGGGACGCACCGGCTTCAATTGCGTCAGGAACATCGGTCCCCGCGATGGGTGTGAACGCCAGCAAGGCCAGCAGCCCAGGCATCAAAGCGCATCTTGCCGCCGGCCGCGCCATTTCTGAGCTGAGTCGCATTCAAACCTCGGCGCGCGTGACGCTATAAAGGTCTGACGGCGCGAATAACCCAATTCCCAGGCGTAACCCAACCGCCAAAACCAAAATTGCGAGAAGAAATCGAAGCTGCTCCGCACGCAACCGCTGACCGGCCACCGCCCCCCCTTGCGCTCCGATCACTCCACCGGTCATGAGTAAAAGAGCGAGAGCCATGTCGACGGTGTGATTCCACACTGCTTGGAACAAGGTAGTGATAGCGCTCACGAAAATGATTTGGAAAAGCGAGGTGCCGATTGCGACGTTGGTCGGGACACGCAAAAAATAGATCAGCATCGGCACGACGATAAACCCCCCTCCGACACCCATTACGCCCGATAAGAGGCCTACGACAATGCCAAGTACAATGGCCGGGATGGCACTGATATAGAGTTTCGAGGTGTTGAACCTTGTTTTGAAAGGCAGCTTATGAATCCAGTTGTGCTGGGCAGCGCGGCGCATTGGAATTGGCTTGCCCTTGCGCTGCTTTCGTATCGCTCGCAAGCTTTCCAAGAGCATGAGTGCTCCCACAATGCCCATGAAGACGACATAAAGCAGAGAGACGGTCAGATCGATTTGTCCCGTCTGCCGCAGGTATCTCACGATTTTTACGCCCACGAAGGCGCCAGCGGCTCCACCCGCCAGAAGATAAATGCCGAGCTTTATGTCTACGTTTTTGCGGCGGTATTGTGCGATTGTGCCTGTTATCGAGGAGGCTATAAGCGGGTTTGCGCCCGTAGCGACGGCGACTGCGCTTGGGACGCCGGCGAAGATCAGAAGCGGCGTGAGAAGAAAGCCGCCTCCAACGCCGAACATTCCCGACAAGAAACCTACCGCCCCTCCCATCGCCAGCATGACGAGCGCATTCACCGGAAGCTCGGCAATGGGCAAGTAAATAAGCATACGCGGGTTACCCCGTAACGTCCGGAGACTAAGCCCTGACCCTTTCCGCGTTTTAGCCGGCAGGATTGCAACCGTCACGTGAAAAGAAAGCCACGGTCAGCGAGCAGCTTAGCCGCGGACGCTACCGGATCTTCTATCTTCGAGCGACGGACTCCAAGATTGGTCCGGCGCTCCTGCATTGCCGTCCCTGACAAGCAAGTGCTTGAGCTGCTCTGCGTGCCACATAGCTTCCTTGTCGCCCCCGCGCGCGGCAAGCTGATACCAGTAGTACGCCTTTGAAAGGTTCTGCTCGATTCCAAGGCCGCGCTCGTAGAGAAGTGCCAGATTGTACTGGCTTTCGGGGAGGTCGGAAGCGGCGCGTGTGAACCATTCCGCGGCTTCGCGATAGTCTTCCGCGGTACCGCGCGCTGTAAGCAAAACTCCGAGGTTGTGCATCGCCTTGATATGCCCGGCGGCCGCCGCCTTCCGGTAAAGCTCAAGCGCGTGTTTTTCGTCCCTCCGGACGCCCTCGCCGCGCTCGTAAAGAGAAGCCAAGACGAACTGCGCCTCGGTATGCCCTTGATCAGCGGCCCGTGCGAGCCATCTTGCGGCGGAGCCGGCACCGCCGATCAAGCCGCCATCATTCAGAAAGCGTAAAGCAATCCGGAATTGCGCGGCGGCTTCGCCGCGCCGGGCCGCGCTTTCCAGGGTTTTGAGGTCTTCCCCCGCAGATCCCGGTTGCACCCCTAAAGCGGAGGTATCCTGGCCCGCCGCCGTGAACAGAGACTGATAGCTCGCTGGTTCAGCCTGCAAGGGTGCCGGGGCGGTTTTGTCTACGGAAGTTTGCGATGTTTGCGGTTCATCTACAACGCTGTACGTTACAGCCTCCGCAACTTGGACTTTTGGCGCCTGCAAGGATACGAGGTGAGGCTTGGTGTGCAGGTAGAACAGGGCCGCGCTTGCCAAAAGGAGGACGATTGCAACAATAGCGAGCCCGATGAGCGGGAGATTCTTCTCTTCCTCACGAAAGAATGGTGCACCGATGGATGCGTTTTTATCTCTCATACGCTCCCGTTGTGTGTCCTCTCTCAAGCCCTGCCCCTTCCCCGCGTCAAGTTTTGCCTCCGCCTCTTCCAGCGCTTTAATCAGATTCGGATCGGAAGGCTGCGGAGTTCGCAATGTGATCGTGTCGAGTTGCGGCTTCTGAGCGGGTTCAGCTCCGAAGCCTTCGCTTGTTCGCGTGTATGCCGGCGCATCGGCTGAGATGGGCACATGAATCCCGGTGCGCTTTCTCGGTTGGTACGGCTGGGGAGGTGCGGTTTTTCCCGGTCTCTCGAGATAGTCGCGAAGCGTGGTATTAACGCGTTCGAGAGCTGCTTCAGTGCGTTCACCGCTCTCTCGCGAGTTCGCGTTTAGGACGCGCAACTCTTTTTCCAGGCGCAGGATGCCTGCTTGCTCATCTGGCTTCCACATTGAGCACTTAATGTGCTCGGCCGTCAGAATGGCAGCTCTTGAAGCCGTAACCGTCACTGTGTGGCCCAGTTCCTTGACAGCGTGGTTGGCAGCGCGCTCGAAGCCCGCACGAGCCTGCTGCGCCTTATCTGTCGCCGCTAATATCTCGATCGCCGCCCGGGATATGCGATCGGCATCCGCAGCAGTTTGCTCCCTTGTTCTCTCAAGGGACCCGGACAGTTCCCGCAATTGTGTTTCCACCGCTGTCATTGTGTTCTCTGCAGGCATTGCTGCTGAGATTTTATCGATCCGCCAGACAATGTCCGATAGCTTGGCATTGATGGCCGCTATCTCTTTTCTATTGTCTTCCCTGGGGGTTAAGAGCTGCCTAAGCTCAGAAAAGCGGTGCTCGAACCAATCAAGGCCGCCGCCGGGATTGTTTTCTGGCACTCCCTCAGCCGTCTTTTGGGCGCCTTCAGCACTTGCTCCGGTGTCCCTTGAAGATGGTTCGAGTTCACCGAGCCGAGCGGAAAGTTGATCCAGGGGCGGAAATCCGCCGGGGCGCGGTGCGGTGGCGCGATGAAGGTAGGCGTAAAGTTGGGAGTCAGTGCTCTGGTGATCTTCTGCGATAGTCGAGGGCGCCGTTCGGGGACTTTCGTCTTCGGGGGTGCGCGCAGTTCCGGCCAGCCCGGAAAGACCTTCCCAGGCTGCGTCGAGATCGATGCCGGCGATGTTCGAATTGCCGGCCTTCGCGTTCTCCTGTCCCGTCATTGTGATTGGCGTGCGCTCTCGTCCCACCCCTCTTAGGGGAGCGTTTAATCCACTAAGCCCTTATCATTGCTTGGATATGCAAATATGCCGTAAACGCCCCGTAAAATTCTGGGCTTTTTTTAGAGGCTTCGATGACTGCATCAGAGAACGGCGTCCAGCATCACTGCAGGCGACTGACGATCAACACAAAAGGCAGGGGATTCTACCGCCTCGGCGAGGCCGTTGCGCGGTGCCTTCTAGATATGCAGGCTGGAACCGGCTTGCTTTCAATTTTCATCGCCCACACCTCCGCCTCGCTCTGCGTGCAGGAAAATGCCGATCCCAGCGTGTTGCTCGACCTTACCGACGCATTAGGCGGATTGGCACCCGAGAGCGAACGCTATCGGCATAACAGCGAAGGGCCTGACGATATGCCGGCCCATATCAAGTCTCTTTTGACGGCGACATCGCTATCGCTGCCCGTCCGGCAGGGGCGGCTAGCACTTGGTACGTGGCAGGAAATCTATCTGATCGAACACCGCACAGCGCCCCACAGGCGCACGATCGAGCTTGATTTCGTGGGAAGCGCAAGACAGAAGCCTACTTAGCACTCGCTGGTTGCGAGGGCGCATCTCTTCGTGCCGAAGCTTTGAATCGAAGGCCGCACCGGGTTAAGCATCTATTTTTCCTGCTCGAGAGTAAGGTTAAAAGCATCTTAGGCCTCGAATTTGCCCCAAGATGCTATAAAGCTGTGCTTAGCAATAAGAAGTGACGTTTTCCTGATTTTTTGGACGCTTAGTGCTTTTGTGCACTCCTCCGGTGTGGTCAGTTGCTTGGTAAAGAAGATGCGGACGATTCTGCTTGCAGAAGATGATGATTCGATGCGCCGATTCCTCGCGAGGGCTTTGGAGCGTGCCGGGTACGAGGTGGTATCCTATGGAAATGGGGCCGAGGCTTTTGAAGGCCTCAAGGCGAAAACTGTTACTCTCCTGTTGACCGATATCGTGATGCCGGAAATGGACGGCATCGAACTGGCGAAAAGGGCCTCAGAACTAAATCCCGACATGAAGATTATGTTCATCACCGGCTTCGCCGCAGTGGCACTGCAGAACTATTCCGAAGCCCCGAAGCAGTCGCGCATCCTTTCGAAGCCGATCCACTTGAAAGACCTAGTCCGCGAAGTTGACCGCATGTTAGCCGCTTGAGTGAGCAGGCTCAGTCCGCGAATTTCCCGCCGGTGCAAGCTCTTCGCGCACGCTCAGATAATTCACAAAGTTTGTTTCCGATATGGTGCCTAGAAGCTTGCTTCCTTCTAGCACAGCGACGTGTGCGATCCCATTCGTCCTGATTTTTCGCAGCGCCTCCATCGCTGGAGCAGCAGGCGATACCGCAGTATCATGCGTAAACTGCGCCGCGATCGTTCGAACATAGGTGTCGTGCCATTGGGATTGCGGTACACGCTTAACTTGGTCAGGCCCGGCATAGCCAATGGCTTTGCCTTCTTCGGCGACGATGATGAACTTACGGCTAAGGCGGTAAATGTAGTCGTTCACGAGAACGTCGACGGTAATGCCCGGCTCCACGGTGAGCGGGGCGCGGTCCATTACATCTGCGACTTGGACACCCTTGAGGTTAACTGGGGCATCGGCCTGCTTACGCGCCTGAGACGCCGCCGCCGCCAGGAAAATCCCGATCAGAAGCTGCCACGTGCCTCCCATCGTGTTGCCAGAAACGATCTGGGTGACGCCGGCAAAAATGAGAAACACGCCAAAAACCGAGCCGAACATGGCGGCGATCCGGGTTGCCCGGCCAAGATTGCCGGTGCGCCACCAGATGATCGATCGCAAGATACGCCCGCCGTCGAGGGGAAACGCAGGGACAAGATTGAAAAGGGCAAGCACAGTATTCGTTAAGGTCAAAAAGGCCAGAACAGCCGTGACCGGCTCCCAACCGGCGGCGTCTGCTCCTAGTCCCGCTCCAAAACAGATCGCCGCGATCGCGACGCTTGCGACCGGGCCGACAATCGCCACCCAGAATTCCGACCGCGGCGTTTTCGGTTCATGGCGCAGCTCTGCTACACCTCCGAAAATGAAAAGGGTGATGCCCCCGATTGGCAGGCCGAAGCCACGCGCCATAACCGCATGGGCAAGCTCATGGAGTATTATGGACAGAAAGAGTCCAAGCGCCCCGGCTACGCCCATGGCCAAATAGATATTGGTTGCCTGATGGGGAAGCTCAGAGGGAAAATACCGCGTGCTGAGCGTCAGAATAAGATAGAACGCCAGGAAAAACCAAGAAACGTCGATGCTGATGCGGAAGCCCATCAGCGAAAAAAGGAGTATTCGGGCCGAAAACATCCTGTCCCTCCCAACGAGACACAGCGGGGACAGCCTTGCTGGCCGCTTATGCTTATGTGAAACGAAGAGAGGCGAAGTTCAAGCGCATTAAACCGGGGCCTTCGCACGTACATAAAGTTCCAGCGAAAGGGGTCTACTGCGCGCCTGGCAGCCTAATGGTAACCGCCGCCCTCCGTGACTTTCCCGCGGAAAGTCCAATAGACGAAGACCGTATAGGCCAAAACCAGAGGCAGAAATAGCAGCACGCCAATGAGGCTAAAGATCTGGGATTGGGGAACAGCCGCCGCGTCCCAGATCGTCACGCTGGGCGGCACAAGATAAGGGAAGGTTGAAACGGACAGGCCAAGGAAGCAGAGGAGAAAGAGCATCATCGACGACAGAAATGTTTGCAGTCCAGAGCCTTTACGGATGCCGGTCCACGCCGCGAACGCCACCGCGGCCGTGACAAACGGAACCGGCCATAAATAGAGAATGCGCCCATCGCCGAACCATCGATCAGCGATACGCTCCGACGCGAGAGGCGTCCAGATGCTGACGGCAGCTATGAAGCAGAGAGTAAGCCGAAGTGCCGCTTCCGCCTGTCTTCTTGCGCGTTCGGCAATGGGCCCATCGGTTTTCATCATCAGCCAGCCCGCCCCCAGGAGCGCGTAGCCCGCAATCAAGCCGAATCCGCACAGAAACGAGAACGGAGTAAGCCACTCGAACGTGCCGCCCGAGAATTGTTTATCGGTCACCTTAATGCCTTGCAGATACCCGCCAAGCACGAGGCCTTGGCAGAAGGTGGCAACGGTAGAACCGATCGCGAAGGACTGATCCCACCAGTGATGGTGCGGCTTTGACACGAAGCGGAACTCGAACGCAACGCCTCGAAAAACGAGCGCCAGCAGCATAATAATGAGAGGAAGATAGAGCGCCGGCATGATGATGCTGTAGGCGAGCGGAAAGGCGACCAAAAGCCCGGCTCCCCCGAGCACCAACCAGGTCTCATTGCCATCCCAGAATGGAGCGATCGAGTTCATCATATGATCGCGCTCTTCCTCGTTAGCGCCGGTCAGAAACAGGATCCCGATGCCAAGGTCGAACCCGTCGAGCAGGACATACATAGCGACGCCAACCCCAATTAGCCCGGCCCAAACGAGCGGAAGCCAATAAGCAATGGATTGCATGTCCGCCTCCTAGATTTGACCAGCAAGCTTGGGACCGCCACCTGTTTCGGTGGCGGCTGATATCGGCCTATGCGGCACCTGCGGCCCTTCTTCTTTTGCAGGCGGCGGGAGACCGAGGCCTCTCCGGATTATAATGTTCATGTAATAAATTCCGGCCGAATAGATCACGAGGTAAACAAGGCAGAAGAGAATAAGGGTCGCGGCAACGGTACCGGCGTAAAGCGGCGAAGTTGCTTGCGCGGTTCGGATGATACCGGTTGCGGCCCATGGCTGACGCCCCACCTCCGTCGTGGTCCAGCCTGCGATTATGGCAATAAATCCCAGCGGCCATGACCAGTAGGCCGCTCTCATATACCAACGGCTTTGAAAAAGTCTGCCGCTAAGCCAAAGGAATGCGCCAGCGAAAGCCAAAAATATGAGCCACAAGCCAATTCCGACCATGACCCGGAAAGCGTAGAACGGCGGCAGAACCGGCGGGCGGTCCTCCGGTTTGAAATCCTTCAGACCCTTGAAAAGTCCGTCCCAGCTGTGTGTGATGATGAGGCTTGCCGCATTCGGAATACCGATTTCGTAGTCATTTCTTTCCGCCGCCTCGTTGGGAATGGCGAATAGGGCCAGTTCCGCGGGCTTAGACCCATCCCAATGACCTTCGATCGCTGCCAATTTTGCCGGTTGATATTTAGCGGTATCAAGGCCGTGCGCATCGCCGATGAACAGTTGCAGAGGCGCCAGCACGAGCGCAAGCCCGAGCCCCATGCGGATCATGATCCCTGCTTCCTCACGGAAACTATTCGCGAGCCAATAGCGGGCCCCAATCGCAAGCACAACGATTGAAGTGCTGAGATAGGCAGCAATTACCATGTGCGCGAAACGCAATGGGAAGGTGGGGGTGAAAATAATCTGTAGCCAGTCGACAGGATAGGCGATGCCGTCACGCACTTCATGACCGGTTGGGTACTGCATCCAGCTATTGGCCGCCAG
Source organism: Rhodomicrobium sp. (assembly GCA_049579205.1). Lineage (GTDB taxonomy): Bacteria > Pseudomonadota > Alphaproteobacteria > Rhizobiales > Rhodomicrobiaceae > Rhodomicrobium. Next base: position 9,623 of record JBAUNL010000163.1, read on the forward strand.
AATCCAGAATGCCGACAAGAGCGTGCCGAAGGCGACTACAAGGCTCGCGAAGAAGTGAAGCCATCTGGGCACCCGATTCCAGCCAAACAACATCACGCCGAGGAAGCTTGCTTCCAAGAAAAACGCCATCAGCACTTCATAGCCGAGAAGCGGCCCGATAACATTGCCTGTTGCGACGGAGAAGCGGCTCCAGTTTGTGCCGAATTGGTAGGACATGGGCAGACCCGAGACGACGCCCATGGCGAAGGAGACCGCAAAGATCTTTGTCCAGTAGCGTGCGAGCCTGTGGAAGCGATCGTCATCGCGGAAGAACCAGATCCCCTCCAGTGTAGCAATGTAGGATGCGAGGCCGATCGTGAAGGCCGGGAAGATAATGTGAAAGGCCACTGTGAAAGCGAATTGGGCCCTTGCGAGGATCGTGGCATCTAATCCCGAAAACATCCCATGTCCTCCGGCATTTGCTCTGCGTCAGAGATTATCCTCCGCGCAGTGCGGCACAACGCGCGGCCAAGCCGCTTGCGGCAAAACAGCCCTCGCCACACGGCTAAGGGGACGCGGAGCCGCCGCGGGCCGTTCCATCTGAGGTCAAGAAGGCAGCTAAATAGTTTATGTTCCGCTCACGGAGCGGAAATATGGCACCCGCAGCGGTCCTTCTTCGTCAGGGCCGCCGGCTTATTTGCGGTCGAGAACGGCGATGATGCCTTTCTCCGCTACTTCGCGCAGTCTGTCCTCGGGAAGATCGGCCCAGGGATTGCCACTCGCGCCCTTTGTATCCGCGATTTCCATTCCGGTCTTCCGGCCAACCTCACGGCCAGACCGATCGAGCACGTACCAATTGTAAGTCACCCGGATTTTGCTTCCATAGCGGGCGGCATGGAGGTCGCCGCGGAGCACGTAATCGCTTTCCGCATTATCGTAATTCAATAGCGCAACTTCTGCCTTGATTGCAGCCGAGTCCAGCATCCGAATCATCTGAGCAGATGTCGCCTTTGGGGGACCCCAAATTGGCCCTATCTTGACCGTGGAGATGACAGTAATCAATCCCGCAAGCTCGGCATTGGCCGAAGGAGGCACTGCCGTAGAAGGGTCCAATGAGCCGCAGCCTCCAAGCATCGTGGAGGGAATAAACAGCAAGAAGGCAGCCCTGAGAGCAAAACGCCGCATTCGCCCCGCCAATTAAAAAATATGGACGGGAATCTATCCAGAGCCGCGAATCACTGCAACCTAAGATTGGTATTTGTACCTATTTTCCACGCGATTGAGTCTTATTGACAACAAGAGAGGCTGCTTTTTAGGGTTTCTGCTGACGTAGAGTGCGGCTGGGACAGGCTCGCGGCTGATCTCACGCAGGAGCAGGGATTTGGGATAGGCTTAATGCGATTCATTCGTTCGGACGAAGATCTTGCTTTCCACATCGAAGAACTGGCGGCCGCGCATGAGGTCTTTCACCCGTTGATACGCGAAGCGGGGACTGTCCCAATTCGCTGGCTGGACAGAGGATTCAAGGGACTTGTCTGGGTCGTAACGGGTCAGCAAATCTCAGTTGCGGCAGGACGCGCCATTTTCAACCGGCTGGAGGCGGCGCTTGGAGAGATCACCCCGGAAACGATTGCGAATGCAAGCGACGAGGTTTTGCGGGCGGCGGGCTTCTCAGCTCCCAAGATCCGCACATTGCGGGCGCTTCAAGACGCGGCGCTGAATGGCGGTCTTGACCTCCATGCGTTAGAGCAAGGGAATGCCGAGGATGCCGTCAGCGCGCTTTGCTGCATCAAAGGCATCGGCCCGTGGACCGCTGAAGTGTATCTGCTCTTCGCGGCCGGGCACCCTGATATCTTTCCCGCGGCGGATCTGGCCTTGCAGGAGTCGGCCCGTCTCGCCTTTGGGCTCGAGGAACGGCCGCAGACGCGGGAGCTTCGCGAAATGTCAAATGCCTGGTCGCCCTGGCGAAGCGCCGCCGCGAGATTGCTTTGGGCCTATTACCGGGCCAAGAAAGGTGGTAGGGCCGTCGCGCCGGTCTAGTGGACCGATTCCGGTATTTGCATCGCTTTCGGCATGGTCGAGAGCAAATGCCGGGATCAAAGGCCCACTAGCGCGGAATTTTCTGGCGGCTCCACTCTTGCCGGCACTATGTTTGTCGCCAACCTTCCTGCGCGAATATCAAGCTTACCGGACCGGCGCCAATGCAGCCCACGTCGCTGAATTTCAAGGAAAATGCGTCTCGCGCACTGCATGACGCGCAGCTTCAGCGCGCGCTCGGCAACGTCAAGACTGGCTTTATAGTCAGCAGGGCGGCCGCAAGGGCTGCGTTGCCGGAATTCGATGAGCTTCGCGCCGCCGCAGCAGAAATCAAGAACCACGTTCTTGAAAACCTCGACATCTATTTGGAGGAGTATGAGCGGCGTGTTCTCGAGTCGGGCGGGTACGTCCATTGGGCACGCGACGCGGCGGAAGCGCGCCAAATCATTCTAAAGATCTGCCAGGACGCCGGAGCGAAGACCGTCACCAAGGGAAAGTCCATGGTGTCGGAGGAAATTGGCCTCAACGCTGCGCTTGAGGCGGCAGGGATCGCGCCCGTCGAAACGGACCTTGGAGAGTACATTATCCAGATCCGCCACGAAGCGCCGAGCCACATCATTGCGCCGGCCGTCCACTTGAACCGGGATCAGATCGAAAAAGACTTCCGGGACTTGCATAAGGATCTTCCGCCAGAGCGGGATCTTTCACAGATAGGCGAGCTTGTCAGCGAGGCGCGCACGATGCTGCGCCAAAAATTCTTAGCGGCAGACGTTGGCATCACAGGCGCGAATTTCTTGATCGCCGAGACCGGCAGCTCCGTAATTGTGACCAATGAAGGCAACGGAGATCTGACGCAGCTCCTGCCCCGGACGCATATTGTGATCGCAAGCATCGAGAAGCTTGTGCCAACTCTCGAAGATACGTCCACGATCATTCGCGTTCTTGCCCGTTCAGGGACAGGCCAGGAGATTACGAGCTACACCACATTTTCCACCGGGCCGCGCCGGGAGGGCGATCCGGACGGGCCCGATGCCTACCATGTCGTGCTCCTGGACAATGGCAGGTCAGCCATGCTCGGCAGCGAATTTCAAGACATGCTGCGATGCATCCGTTGCGGCGCCTGCATGAACCATTGCCCCGTCTATACAGCCGTTGGCGGCCATTCCTATGGCTGGGTGTATCCTGGTCCCATGGGAGCGGTGCTGACGCCGCAGCTTATTGGCATACATGAAGGCGCGCATTTACCGAACGCATCGACCTTCTGCGGACGATGCCAGTCGGTCTGCCCGATGATGATCCCGCTGCCGAAGATGATGCGCCATTGGCGCGAGCGTGATTTCGAGCAAAAGTCTTCTGCGTCGCTGCCAAAACTTGCGCTGCGCGCGTGGGCTTTCGTTGCAACGAGGCCGCTCCTCTATAGGTTTGCTGCAAATACGACTGCGCGGGTACTTTCGTTTTTGGGGGGAAGAAAACGCCGGTTTTCGAGCCTCCCCTTAGCGGGCGCCTGGACGAAATACCGCGATCTACCGGCGCCTGCGCCCAGAACATTTCAATCGCTTTGGCACGAGCGTGAGCGCAAGAGGATGCGCCATGTCTGACAAGGCGCCGCTCGGCGCGCGGGAAGCGATAATTGCAAAGATCCGCGCCAGCCTCGGAGTGCGCGGCGATGAACCGGGCCGCCGTGGCCTCGTCCAATCCCGGCTGCGAAATCCCTCACGCAATCTCATTCCTGAGCGGGCGAATAAGCCAAAGCCCGAGCAGCTCAAGCTGTTTCAGGCCATGCTTGAGAAGACCGGCGCAAAAGTGAAGCGGCTGCGTTCCCTCAAAGCTTTGCCGGAGGCCATTGCTACGCTTCTTAGAGAGAACAACTTGCCCATGCGGCTCCGGGCCGGAGGTGATGCCATCTTCGACGAATTGCGAGCGCAGCCAGGAATACTTGAAATCTTATCGGGGCCGCCGGAAGCGGACGACGTTACCGGCCTTACCCATGCGGTAACGGGCGCAGCCGAGACCGGAACGGTTTTTCTTCTGTCGGGGCCTGATAACCCGTCTACGCTCAACTTCCTTCCCGAAAATCATATCGCCGTTATTCTAGCAGCCGAGATAGCTGGCTCTTATGAGGAATGTTGGACGAAGATTCGCGAACGCTTAGGCGCCGGCAAGATGCCGCGAACTGTGAACCTGATCAGCGGTCCTTCACGCACGGCTGATATTGAGCAGACGATCGTTACAGGGGCGCATGGGCCCAAAAACCTGACCGTGCTGCTTGTGGGGAGTTGACTGCAAAAACTTCTTTTTGAGATGGCTGGAGTTAATTTGCCACACATCTGTCATACCTGGGCGCAATATTCTTAAGCGGAGGAGAAATCTTTTAACCTCCGAGAAGGGCCATGGTAACCCCGCGCCTTGGCCCTTCTCTATGTTTATCCAAGAATTCTACGGCTTCCGGCGGCGAGCGCCTCCGGCTCGGATGCTGCTTCTCCCAGGGTGGCCGCCAGCGCGAAGCGCATACTGGGCAAGGCCGCATCGTAGCCAAGTATACGCACCACACTCCCATCGAGACCGCTCAGCGGCAGACGCAGCCAGAATAGAAGCAAGTGTTCCCGGCCGGCTGCCGGTCCCCTGACGGCTCCTTGCATTGGCGTTCTCTCTTCGAGAACCCGCTGGTAAACCGAACGCCAGTAATCGCTTTTGTATCGAATTCCGGTATCAAACACGGCCCGGCCCGTTATTTCGGTGCCGTAGATTTCTCTTACCCGTGTGCCTGCAAGCCTGTAGCGGAGCGAATCGAGATCGCTGCCTGCATCAAGGAGACTCAGTCCTGATAGAAGCTGCGGAATTTCGACGGGATCGATATCGTAACGGGAAGGTATCGCCCGGTCATGGGCGCAGGCGCGCCAATAGTCATATAAATCCCGCTGCTCGCGCAAAATCTGTTGCGCGCGAAAAGCGAGTTCCGAAGACATCACCCCTCCGATGCCGGTATGCCAATCCGCCCATGGGACTATCAGTGATTTGCAAGGAGGAATGCAAGCAGTTCCCGTGAAGGCCATTCGGAGGAAAAACAAAGCCGCCAATGGCTACGCCTGGCGGCTATAAATGCTTAGCAATTTCTGGCAGGGAACGAGGCTAACGGCCCTTGCGCTGCCCAAGACCCATCTTTTTGGCAAGAGTTGAGCGGGCTTCCGCATATTTTGGAGCAACCATCGGATAGTTGGGCTCCAGACCCCATTTCTCCCGGTATTCCTCCGGGGACATATTGTAGTGCGTACGCAGATGCCGCTTTAAAGACTTGAATTTCTTTCCATCTTCCAAGCAAATGATATAGTCTGGAGTGAGCGACTTCTTCACTGCCACGGCCGGTTTCAGCTCTTCCTTCGGGGCCTGCATCAAATTTGAGGATGCCCGTGACAGTGCAGAATGCACGTCACCGATCAAGCTCGGCAGATCGCCCGCGACTACAGCATTATTGCTAACATAGGCAGAAACAATATGGGTTGTGAACTCGACGAGTTCGTTATTCTCAAATTTCTCCTCCATCATCTGCGAACTCCTAGAATGGCCTTGGGCTGAACCGTCCAATGTTTTGTAGGAATTGTTCTGCATCTCAGTTTTGTCGAGCCAACGAGAGTCGCTTTTGCGCTTTGTGGCGAGATCCTTGACTTTATTTGCTTGTTTCACAATCGTTTGCCTTTCGGATTCTGAGCGGGAATACATTTTATATATCACAAAATTTACACCCCTCAAGAATTCTGTGGGAAAAAGGGCGTGTTACTTTAGTTCGAAGGGGAAGGTGTATCCTAAATGACATTGTCACTTTCTCTTATTGTCTAACTCTGCTTTCTTGATAAGAAACGCTGGGTATTGTAGGCACGGCAATTCATGGCCTTGGGGTGCCCCAGTTCAAATATTTGAGAACGAGCGTGTCTGGGCAGGACGGCAACGCTGCCGGCACAAGTCTGAAAAAGGACTTATATTTCAATCTTGCTTCCAGCGCCAACTGCAAGCGAGAATATGTATGCATTTGATGCATACTCGCCCTACTATTATGGTAACGAAGTTTCTAGATCTGCTTTCTACCCCTTGCCTAAGGGTCCGAAGGAAACGCTTTGTAAAGACCTGGTGCTGACGCCCAAAGGCCTAATGGAGGCTTTACTGGACAAGCCGATCAAAGCAGGCTGCGGATGCGGTAATCCGGTACTCTACCTTTGGAGCACTTTGCGTGTGAAAGCTTATGTGAAGCTGAATGATCGAAGATATTAACTATTCAAAGCCTCTTTCCGCGGAGTTTTTCGATTGCGCCGAGGGCGCCTTGCTCATTGACTTCGGCCCCAGCTATAACACAGACCTCAGCCTGGCAATTCTGGACCTCGGCGCAAGCCTCGCAGCGCTGGAACTTTCCGGCATCAAGGAAAGCGTCCCTGCTCTTTCATCGCTGACGGTTTTTTATGATCCGCTGGAGCTTTCGCGGGAAGACCTTGTGGCCGAAATAAAAAGCTTTTGCAAATCGGGCCATTCTTCCGCAGTCGCTGGACGCGATTGGGAAATACCCGTCATTTATGGCGGCAAACGTGGCCCCGATCTTGGAGAAGTTGCCCGAGCGGTCAGCGTGACCGCGGACGCCGTCATCAATCTTCACACTTCAACTTTCTATCATGTCTACATGCTTGGCTTTCTGCCGGGATTTGCCTATTTGGGCGATCTTCCCGAGCCGCTGCACCTGCCGCGCCGGGCGGTGCCGCGGTCAAATGTGCCGGCAGGGTCGGTGGCCATCGCGGCCAATATGACGGCCATCTATCCTCTCGAAAGTCCTGGCGGCTGGCATGTGATAGGGTATACCCCCATCGTTCTTTGGGATATGGCTGCAAGCGATAGGCCTTTGCTCGCGCCAGGGGATCGGGTTCGGTTTGCCCCCATCAGTGAAAGCGAGGCCGTTGCAGGATGTCATCCCCGGCTCTTGGAGAAGGCGTGACGGCTTGTTTGCGGATCCTGGAACCGGGGTTTGCGGCAACGATTCAAGACTGTGGCCGGGTGGGATATCAGCGCTTTGGAGTACCAGTTTCTGGCGCGCTCGATGCGATAAGCCTTGAGATAGCTAATGTCCTTGTGGGGAATGCACCATGCGCTGGCGCAATCGAGCTTTTACGCACCGGGCTATCGTTCGAGGTCGAAGCGGAAAGCGTGACGCTGGCCCTGGCCGGAACGGCGGCCCCTCTCTCGGTCGAAACCGGGAAAGCAAGCGTACGCGTGCCTCCATTCCGCAGCATGATCGCGTGGCGGGGAGACATCCTGAAAATCCCACCGCCGAACGGCGGGGCAGTCTGCTATCTTGCGGTTGGCGGTGGGTTTGACATCCCTCGCTCCCTTGGAAGCGTATCCACTTACAGGCGTGCACAGCTAGGCGGCTACCGTGGGCGTGCCCTCGCGGCGGGAGACCGCCTCCCGTTGCGCCTCGATGCCTGCGAACGTCCAATCGTCTTTCTGGACCTAAACATTAAAGCGCCCGCCGTCTTGCAAACGGTGCGTGGCCCTAATGCTGAGTATTTCACTGCTAGCGCGTTCCGCACCTTCTACTCAGCCACATATTCAGTAGCGCCAGCCTCCGACAGGATGGGTTTGCGCCTCGCTGGCCTTCCGCTGGAGAGGTCAATACAGGGCGAACTGCCTTCCCAAGGGACCACGGCAGGCGGGATTCAGGTGCCTTCGGGCGGCCATCCCATTCTTCTTCTGGCCGATAGGCAGACGACCGGGGGCTACCCGCGCATTGCGACTTTGATCGGTGCCTGCATCGCCGGCGCGGGGCGCCTCACTCCTGGAATGGAAGTACGCTTCGAGGAGGTGACCCGCGATAAAGCTGTGAGGCTTCTTCGCGCGCAGCGGGAATGGCTCGGATCGCTGCCTTCTTTGTTACAGCCTGCTCCCGCAACAGCGCTTTCCACGGAGCGGCTTTTGAGCGAGAACCTGATAGACGGGGTTACCGCAGGCAGCCTTGGAGAGGGTTGAGAACAATCGCGCTAATGCTCGTGGCAGCTTAGACCGGCTTTTCCCCGAAGCCTTTGCCGGGTGCAGCCGGCGCTAACCGAATGAGGCGCGAGTCAGCCACTGCCGCCTGCCTATGTTTGACCGCTTCCCTGTAGGCAGGGTCCCGGATCATCTCAACAAAGGCGGAAACGGACGGATATTCAGCTATGAAGCAGATGTCCCAGCGTTCGTCAGCCGGTCCGATCAACATTTGCTCAAATCTGCCCTGCCAGACGATTCTCCCGCCTAGCCGCGAAAATACTGGCAGGCTCTCGCGGCCATAGGCCGCGTAGGCCTCGGCACCCGTCGCCTTCCGCCCGTCCGGATAGCCGGCACTCTCACGGAAACGCACGAGGTTGAGCATATGAATAGCGCCGGGGCGATTATTCTCGCGGAACTCGGCGAATGTCTCTTTCGTGGGGTCTATGTGATCCATTATCGCGGCTTCCTTTCCCGGATCAGCCCTTCCTGCGCCACGGATGCGACCAGCCGCCCGTCCTTGGCAAAGATGCTGCCCCGGCAGAAGCCGCGCGCTTCTTGCGAGCTGGGGCTGTCCTGCGCATACAGAAGCCAATCGTCCGCCCGGAAGGGACGGTGAAACCACACGGCATGATCGAGGCTCGCCATCATGATTTGCGGATCGAACATGACCCTGCCATGGGCAATCAGCGCGGTGTCGAGAAGTGAGAAATCCGAAGCATAAGCCAGAACGCATTGATGGAGGCGGAAATCGTCCGGCAGGGTGCCGTTGGCCCTGATCCAGATATATTGTTTGGGATCGCCCTTATTAGGCGAGAAGAAGCGCGAAAGGTCGACGGGTCGCAACTCGATGGGCCTCGCGCGCTCCCAATAGCTGCGCATGACCTCGGGTAAATTCGGCAAAAGCCTCTGCTTCAGCTCCTCCTCGGAAGGGAGCGATTCCGGCGCCGGGACATCTGGCATAGCGATCTGGTGTTCCCAGCCGGTCTCCTTCTTGTGGAAAGAGACAGCCATTGAGAAAATTGCTTGCCCATGCTGGATCGCAACCACCCGGCGCGTGGTAAAGCTGCCGCCATCCCGGATGCGGTCAACTTCATAAATGATGGGAACTTTGGGATCGCCGGGCAGAAGAAAATAGGCGTGCAGCGAGTGGGTGAGCCTCTCCTTATCGTCAACTGTGCGATCTGCCGCGACAAGAGCTTGGCCGACGACCTGTCCGCCAAAAACGCGCTGCCATCCATTTTGCGGACTGCGGCCACGGAACAGATTGTTTTCCAATTGTTCTAGGTCAAGAGTATCCAGGAGTTGTTCGACGGCGGACATAAGCGCTTCTCCAGTTGTTTGCAAAAGTAACAGGTCTTCAAGAACTGCTGTCAAGCCGTAACGGACTTAGGGAGAGCGTGCCATGAACGCTGTTGAAGCCAAAAATTATGACATCGTCATCTGTGGTGGAAGCTTCGTTGGGCTGGCGATGGCGCGCGCGCTTAGCATCCTGGCCCCTGGGGCCTATTCAATAGCAATCGTTGAGCGGCGCAAACCCTTGCAGCCTGGGGAGGTCATATCCGATGGCCGGACCGTTGCCTTGACGGCTGGGGTGAAGGCGATGTTTGAGGTTATCGGTATTTGGCCTGCACTGGCACCGGAAGCCCAGCCGATCTTGCGCATCGAGTTGACAGACTCGGCTCTGGAGGCGCCGGTGCGTCCGGCATTAATGGACCTCGATGCGACCGAAACGGAGGATACGGCGCCCACAGCCTACATCGTCGAGAACGCCAAACTTTTGGCTGCTCTCGCGGATTCACTGAAGGGCCTGAGCAACGTCTCCTTCATCGCTCCGGATAGCATAGAAGAATTTGTCACAGGAGATGCGGGAGTTGACCTTCGCCTCTCCTCCGCGGGAAGATTGCAAGCAAAGCTTCTCATCGCGGCGGATGGCCATAACTCCGCGCTCAGAGAGATGGCCGGCATCCAAACCATTGTCTGGCCTTCCGACAGGGTTGGGATTGTCGCCACAGTCGGTATTGAACGGCCCCACAATGGCACCGCCCGCCAGCATTTTCTTCCGGCAGGCCCCTTCGCAATTCTTCCTATGACCGGGAACCGTGCATCGGTGGTCTGGACCGAGGATGCGTCAGTCGCAAAAGAAATCTTGTTGCAAGGCAGCGACGCGGTTCTTCCCGAGCTTTCGCGGCGGTTCGGACCGGAACTCGGAAAATTGACGCTTCTTTCCCAGCCGAAAGCCTACCCGCTGACAATGACGCTCGCGCGCGATTTCGTCCGCCCCCGGTTCGCCCTTATCGGCGATGCTGCGCACGGCCTTCATTGGATCGCGGGGCAAGGGCTCAATCATGGCTTGAAGGATGTCGCGGCGCTGTCTGAGACATTGATCGACGCGACCCGGCTTGGCCTTGATATCGGCAGTTTGAGCGTTCTGAGGCGTTACGAGCGCTGGCGGCGGTTCGATAGCGTCACCTCCGCATTCTCGGCCGTCGCGATCTACTCGCTTTTCTCGAATGACAGCATGGCGTTGAGGATGCTGCGAAGCAGCGGCCTGCGTACGGCTGGCAAGCTGAGGCCCTTAAAGGCCTTCTTCATGAAGGAAGCCGCGGGGCTGACCGGGGAAATGCCCAAGCTGCTTAAAGGCCAGCCGGTTTAGCGCCGGAGGTCTCATCTTCGAGCTTTCGCGCTTCATCGGGGAGCATGATGGGTATGCCTTTCCGAATGGGATAGGCTAGACCCGCTGCCTCGCTGATAAGCTCATTTGCCTGCCTGTCGTATTTGAGCGGCTGCTTTGTGACAGGGCACACCAAAATTTCGAGGAGGATTGGATCAACTTCGTCCGTGCGGT
>JBAUNL010000164.1:0-4386 GCA_049579205.1 Rhodomicrobium sp.
GTTGCAGGCGAAGGAAATGGACGACTATCGCGATGCGGAGCCGGGCAAGATCATGCACGAACTCCGCTACGGCGAGCTTGCGCATTTCAAGCTCATTCCGCACACGCCCTATTATGGCACCGCCGACGCGACGCCACTCTATTTGATAACGCTGCATGCCGCCTGGCGGGCCACTGGCGATGCGTCGCTGCTCGAACAGCATTTGGGTACAGCCGAGGGCTGTCTCTCTTGGATAGATAATTATGGCGATCGCGATGGCGACGGGTTCCAAGAATACCAAACCCGCTCTCCGGTTGGTTACGAGAATATGGGCTGGAAGGACGGAAGCGATAGCATCGTCAATCCGGACGGCTCGCAGGTCAAGGGGCCAAAGGCACTTTGTGAGTTGCAAGGGTATGTTTATGACGCTTGGCTACGGATGGCCCAAATCTTCGATGTCCTTGGCAAACGAGCTCGGGCGCGCGAATTGCGCGCTAAGGCTGCCGTTATGTTTAAGCAATTTAATGAGGTATTCTGGGATGAAGACTCAGGGTTTTACGCCCTCGGCCTCGATGGCGATAAGAGGAAGGTGCTGACGGTCGCGTCAAACCCCGGCCACTGTTTGTGGTCAGGCATCGTGCCTGCCGAACGCGCCCGAAAGGTGGTCGAGCGGCTCATGGCGCCCGACATGTGGAGTGGCTGGGGCATACGCACGCTTTCTACGCAAAATCCGGCGTTCAATCCTTATAATTACCAGACAGGGTCGGTTTGGCCGCATGACAACGGCATTATTGCGTTTGGTTTCAAACGCTACGGCTTCGCTGCCGAAGCAGCACGTATTGCGCGGGACATAAGTGAGGCCGGCACGCATTTCCTCTTGAATAGGCTACCTGAACTCTATACGGCTCCTCGGCGGGATGAAGCGGCATTCCCGGTTCAGTATCTAGGCGCCAATGTACCGCAAGCCTGGGCTGCTGGCTCCGTATTCAGCTTGATGCAGGCAATGCTGGGCTTCCTACCTGACGCGCCGAACGGCAAGCTTTATATCGATCCGTTGCTGCCACATTGGCTGCCGGATCTTACTATATTCGACCTTCGTGTCGGTAAGCATAAGCTCGACATGCGCTTCTGGCGAGAAGGTGAAGACACAAAATTTGAAGTGTTACGGGGGGATCCGAACGTAGTTGAGCGCGGGAGCGTTATGGTGCAACGCGACCGGCTGAAGCAGGGAGCCGTGACTGCATAGTAGCGGAGCGCAGTAGTTCCCCTACTTAAGGAACGTGGAGCAGTCATAGTTTAGTAGATCGGCAATTTTATCGAGCGCAACATCGGCGGCCGGATATGAGGCAACGATTTCGGGATCGGTTGCGTAATGGCCCTGCCTCGGGAATATGGTCGTTACCCGGTCACCCCACACCTGTTTTACTTTGGTCAAGATGCGTAATTTGTCGTCGATCATAACGTAGCGCTTGGCCGGATAGAAACGTTCAACGTCGTCCAGCTCTTCCTCCTTATGGATGTAGATAAGGACGCGGTTTTCGAACGCTTGCCATAGGCCGGACCTTTCCACCTTGCGCGGCTGGAAAACCGCATCGCCATCCGAAAGAATGACCGCCGGCCCCCGGCGCCGCGCATGTTCAACGGCGTCAAGCGCGCGGGGATACAATCGATCTCCGAAGGGATAGTCTACCATCCAGTTTGCCATTCGCAGCAGCGCCGGGCTGTGGATATCCTCGGTTCGATAAAGTTCCAATGCACCCAAATAATCGCTGTAGCCGAGCTCCGCCGATAGCGTTTCAAAGATGGTCCAGTACCTGTCGCGAGCGGATACGCCGTACGACTTCTCTAGATGCTCACTTAGATCAGCCCGGATGCGATCATTGTCGAGGAGCGTGTTGTCGACGTCAAAGAGGAAGACAATGTCGTGTGGTTCGGTCATTGGATCATACGCCGCTGAGCCGGCGCGCTGTTCCAGAAGCTGTTCCTGCCCGGTGAACTCGTCTTGGGCAGTTGCCTTACTGAACTGACTTTATTCGATCCAGTTCCCTCCAGGCGCCGGGACGGGGCCGTGCCGCCCTGCGTGCTCCGGGTCCAGTATGCCACGCATCTTGCGCAGGCATCCCTCGCACTTGTCATAAAACTGAAACATGACTCCCATTAGTTGCGCAGGGATAAACGGATGAGGGGATATGCAATCTATCAGCTCTAGGGCGCAAGGCCGATTTTCGCAACCGCGGATTCGCCAATTTCGAGCCATTTTTGTTTCGGATCTCCATCTCGGTGCGAAAGCATCTCAAGCCGATGCCTTCATCGATTTTCTCCGTCACCATGATGCGGACACCATTTATCTTGTGGGCGATATCATTGATTTTTGGAGTGTGAAGCGCAGTCCCCTGTGGCTCCAGTCGCATAATGACGTGCTGCAGAAGCTATTGCGCAAAGCCCGCAAAGGCACCAGAGTTGTTTTCATCCCGGGCAATCATGACGAAGCGGTTCGCGATTATTGCGGCCTGACATTCGGTGCCATCGAAATACATCACGACATCTTCCATGTATCTGGCGATGGCCGCCGTTTCCTGGTGATGCATGGTGATGAGTTCGACGTGGTCGTCCGCTATGCAAAATGGCTGGCGCTGCTGGGCGACCGGTCTTACGAATTTGCCCTTTGGTGCAACTATCCGCTCAACCGGCTCCGGCGCTGGTTTGGCTTAGGCTATTGGTCGCTCTCCGCCTATTTGAAGCTTCGCGTCAAGACCGCGGTGAATTTCATCGGGGAATACGAGCATGCGATTGCAGAAGAGGCCAAGCGCCGCAATGCCGATGGTGTGATTTGCGGTCACATCCATCACATGGCCGACCGGATGATCGACGGCATTCGCTACATCAATTGCGGTGATTGGGTGGAAAGCTGTACAGCAATTGCCGAAGACTACGACGGATGCTTTCACCAGATCCGCTGGCCCGGTACGCCGGCTCGATCGGCTGGAACAGTTTCTCATCCCGTGCCAGCATTCGTTTCGGCGATGGAGAAAGTATAACTAAATTTGCGGATTTATATTACGGCCGCTCAATCCGCGCGAGAACTGCGTAACCGCCATAAAGTGGTTTAGTTGACGAGGCGAAGCCTATTTGCGCGGCCAATGCTGTAATCTTGCTCTCAAAGGCTGGGATTGGAATCACAGAAAAGCGCCGGAGCCAGGCGAGTTGGGCGTGGCGCGCGAGCGCCGGATAGCTACTGAAATCCCCAAAGTCGATGATGGAAAGAAACCCACCTGGCGCAAGATGGGTTGCGGCCTGTTCGACAGCCTGCTGCCATGAGGGAATCATCGAGAGCACATAGGAAAAAAATATACGATCAAAACAGCCGGCTTCGAATAGCTCGACCGCATCGAACGCTGTGGCGTCACCGGCGTCAAGCGTAATGCGCTTTTCGAAGCCTTGCCGTGCAACCTTACTTCGCGCGGATCGTAGCATTTCCTCCGACACATCCAATCCGTACAGCCTGGCTCCGGGATAATACCGGGCTGCGGCGATTAGATTGCGCGCGGTGCCACAACCAATCTCCAAAACCGTCTCACTGCCTGATACCGCAAGATCCCCGATCAGACGGTCTCGTCCGAACAAGTAATAGCGCCGCGTTACATCGTAGATAAATCGCTGACGGCGATATATTCGATCCATCTTCCTCGCGGCGGAGTTTGCACCAAAAGTTTGAGTCATGCCTTCAATGTATAGAGATGGAAACCTCCGTATATCGCCGACCTGTCTTTCTGTGTCAGCCTGTGTGAAAGCTCAGCTGCATAGTGCCAGCGAGACAGAATTTCTTCAGGGAGGCGTCCGGGAAGAATGGTGTCCTCACCGGCGGTGCGAAATATCACGCGCGCACCGGAACGGGCGGTGCGGGTAATTTCGCCCCAGAGCCGCGTTAGGCTATCGTCCTGCATCCAATCCTGGGCATCAAGCAGCACATAGCGGTCCATGCTTCGGGAGCACATGCCGGCGAGATAGCTCGTGAGCGAAGCATGATGAACTGAGACGCGCGAAGCCTGTTCGCGTATTTTGTTGAAATTCGCCGCGGAGAGGTAGGGCGGCAACGGCCCCCTTCCTAAAGGCGCATAACGGCGACCGAAAGCCTGCCAAGCGAAATAGTTCTCCGAGAGCGGGAAACCGCAAGCAAGCCGTTCGAGACGCTTTCGCAAGACAGTTGCAATGTCGCCCTGCTTCTCACCGGCCAGGGCTTTATATTGAGCGGGGTGTATACCGAGCCCATAGAGCGAGGTGGGACGGTTCACGAGCCAGCGCACTCCGCGTCTGTTGAATAGGGGCGCGAGTTCCCTATCGAAAATGCGGCGCTGCTCCTCCAGCGTCCGCGCTTTTAGCAGGGACCGCGGGTTGCATCCATTCAGC
>JBAUNL010000165.1:0-8835 GCA_049579205.1 Rhodomicrobium sp.
AAATTATTGCGGATTTACAGTATATAGTGCGCTTTCCAAGGTCTCGTAGGCTTTTTGCCCAACCTTATCATGAGGAATGGGGGGAAAACCTCGGAAGCAAAAGGAATTGACAGCCACATCCATTCGATCCACACACGGCTCACAACTGAGGGGGTACCCATGTCCATCAAGCGCCACGAGCCCTCCAAGATCTACAACGCCGTGGTGGAGGCGAACGGCTTTGTCTTCGTGGCAGGCATCACCCCGAAGACCCTCACCAGAGACGTTAAGGGTCAGACTGAGGAGGTCCTCGCCGAGATCGATCGCCTTCTGAAGGTCGGCGGCACCGAAAAGTCGAAGATTTTGACGGCTACCATCTGGGTTACCGACATCCGAAACCGCGATCTCATGAACGAGGCTTGGATCGCCTGGACTGGCGGCAAGGACCTGCCGGCGCGTGCGTGCGTTGAAGCCAAGCTCGCCGATCCGCGCATGCTGGTCGAGATCCAGGTCACGGCCTCCAAATGATGGGCCAAGGCGACTGCCACTGAGTATGTTGCGCGGAAGCATCAACTTCGAGCCAACCCGGGCGAGCCAGCATCAACGCTGCAGGACGCGATCTTTAAATCTAATTTAGGGGCTAGAAGGCAGCGTCAGGCCGTTTACAGACATTCCACCCTGCACTGGCCTCGTCCGCAATTGGGCGGCGAGTGGAATTGAAGCTCATATCAGAGACTTAGTCCGAGTCGGGCCATAAGCTGAACCAATTGTTGGGATGCGCTCAGCAATGGGCTATTCGCAAATCATCCGGACGCAGGACAACTAGGCTTCGGTCACGCCATCGCGGCCTTCACTCTTTCGGGGGAGAATGGTACCCGCCGTAGCCGCTGACCGGTAGCGTCAAAGATCGCATTCGCGATGGCGGCAGCGACCGCCCGGATAGGCGGTTCTCCCGAACCGGAAGGAGCGATCTCGGGACGGTCGATCAATACAACATCTACACGCTCTGGCGTCTCTGTAATGTCGAGTATCGGATAAGTAACCCAATCGATGGTGGTGACATTTTCACTGTCGAAGGTGACCTCTTCCCAAAGCGTGCGGCTGATGCCTTGAACGATATTGGCTTCTATGGTGTGGGTGAGGCCGTCGGGATTAATGATTTGCCCGCAATCATGCGCAACTGTGAATTTGCGCGCCCAAACCTTCCCGGTCGAGCGGTCGATGTCGACCTCGGCCACGATCGCCACGCGGGTGCCGTTCCGCTGAGCGTAGGCGATGCCCCGCCCGGAGACCTTATTGCCGGTCTGATCGCGGCGCGGCGCTGAGCGCGATTGCCACGCTGACTTCTCTGCCGCCGCCCTAATCACAGCGACGTCGCGCGGGTCCTCGACATGGCGCAGCCGGAACTCAACCGGGTCCAATTTAAGCGCGGCAGCAACCTCGTCTATGAAGGACTCGCTCGCAAAATGGATTTGCGGCCCAACAGGGTCGCGTAAATGGGAGGTGCGCAAGGGAGAAGCACGATCCAGCAACGGCGGCACAGTTTCCCAGGCCATCCGTTTGTGTGCAAATTCGTACGATTCCGCGGGAACCCCGAAGGCATCTTCAGATTGAAGAGGCAAACCCATAAGCTGACCGGCGAGGCTGTCTTTGGGCTTGCTTTCGTTGGTTTGCACGTCCCATCGGGAGAAGCCCTTGCTTAAAAACTCATAGGCGACGACGTTGCCCTGACTGTCGACGGCTGCTCGTGCGCGATGAATGGATGCCGGGCCTTTCGGATCCCAGCCTGTGCCTTGGTCGCGCATATATTGCAGACGGACGGGGCGGCCTGCCGCTTTCGCAAGGATCGCGGCATCGATCGCGGCATCCCCCGCATCGTTGCGGCCATAGGAGCCAGGACCTGGGACCCAGATGGCGCGAACCTTCTCAGCCGGGATGCCGAGCGTAGCGGCGACGCCATCGCGGACATAATGAGGCTTCTGCGAACCAGTCCAGACTGTTACGGCGCCATCCTTTATTTCGACGAGCGCGCAGCCCGGCCCCATTGAGGCATGAGACTGGAATGGCCACTCATATTCAGCCTCGATAATCCGCGCCGCAGTCTTGAAGGCGTCTTCCACATCGCCATTCTGTTTTTCGACTTCGCGTTTGCGCACTGGGGCGTTGCGGATGTGCTGGTAGAGCCCGGCTTGATCCGGAAATGGCGGCTTCGCATCGGACCAGGTGACTTTAAGTCTTTGTGCCGCTTGAACAGCATCCCATTCCTTGTCTGCAACAACGCCAAGGAAGCCCTTCTCCCAGACCACCTCGGCACCGGGAATATCCTTGATCGAGCTTTCATCGACACTTACGGGGACCGCACCTGCGATGGTGGGCCGGATCATCCGGCCATGCACCATGGCAGGCACTTTAACGTCGGTGCAAAAATCTTCACTACAGAAGACTTTTGGTGCGATGTCTTCGCGCTTGATCGGCTTTCCAACGATTTTGTATTGGCTGGGCTTCTTCGGCTGTCCCTTCCCTGTGGCGTACAGCTGATTGCCGATTTGCTTGTTCCAGTTGAGCTGCACGTTGAAATAACGCCCGCCGATAAGCTCGGCATAGGTGACCTTCTTTGCAGGATCGGCCGTCGCGTGCACCACACCATCGTTCACGGTGAGTTCGTTCGCAGGGATCGAGAGTTTGGCGGAAGCCATCTCGACGAGAACATGGCGGGCTTCAGCCGCGGCCGCCCGCATCTGCTTACCCCCGAGCTGAATGCCAGTCGAACCCGATGCGCCACCCTGATTTACGCTGTTCGCGGTGTCTCCCATAATCACTTTCACAGCGCCGAATGGGACATCCAGCTCTTCGGCTACCATCTGTCCGATCGCGACAAAAAGGCCCTGCCCCATGTCCATCTTGCCGAAGTAGGCCGACACGGTGCCATCGGCGTTGACGGCGATGTAAGAGGAGAGCTGGTCAGGCGTCAGCGGCGGCTTCGTCCCTTGCGCGTGCGCAGCCTCTATCCCGAGAAGAGTATTGAGCGTAATCGGGCTGCCGGCTGAGATGACAAGCGCACCGCCTGCTCTTAGGAAGGATCGCCGGGAAAGCGCGATCTTGTTTTTCATCTTACCCATGTCCGCCTCCCTCAACCCATCGTCGCCGCTGCACGCTTCACCGCTCGAAGAATACTGAGATGTGTGCCGCACCGGCACTTGACGCCCTGCAATGCTTGCTTGATCTCATCTTCCCCTGGATTCTTCTTATCGCGCAGAAACGCGGCGGCGGTCATGATCCAGCCATTGATGCAATAGCCGCACTGTGGAACCTGCTCGTCGACATATGCAGTCTGGAGGGGATGCGGGTTCTCAGGTGTCCCGAGACCAGCAAGCGTTACGATCTTGCCATCACCCACCGCCGAGACCGGCGTCACACAAGAACGGATAGGCTCGCCATTGAGATGAACCGTGCAGGCACCGCATTGACCAAGACCGCAGCCGAAATGGGGATTGTTCAAGCCGAGATCATCACGCAGCGCATAAAGGAGCGGCATATCAGGATCGGCCGTGATCCCGAAAACCTTGCCGTTCACGTTGATAGACAGGCTCCGGGTCATTGTGTTTTCCTCCCTGAATTCCGTGCTTGATCGTATTTTTGTTAATTTGAACGTGTTTCCGGAAATATCGCAAGGCTGAATAGCGGAAGCTCCGCGTACACGTCATCCATCACGGTCTAGGAATGATTTGCTCAAGCGCGAAGGCTGTTTAGCGCTGCCATGTCTCCGGCAAAGATTGAACGGGAAAGTTCGGTAATGGCCATAGCACGTTCCTTCGGCCAGCCGCCATAAAGCGCATTGTCGGTGCACTTTGCCTCGATCTCGGCCTTTGTGAGGGGCGCTTGCGTGCCCCCGCGCAAGTAGTTCTGGCGGATCTCGATGACTTTGCCGTTCCTGAGCGTCGCCCTGAGATGTCCAATAAAGCTGGCCGGATAGGGGTCGTTCGGATTGATTTCGTAGCGGATCTTCGCCGCGAAAGCGCGAGCCTCGGGATCTGCGATGCGCGCCTCAGTGAATTGCGCAAGTCCTGCCTTGCCATCGAGGAATCCGATAGCCATGCAAAAGGGTGTGCTGAACTTCGCCGCGTAGGAAGTTGGCGGTTTTCGTTTGTCTTCGAGCGGTTCCCAGAGACGGTGCACCGTTCCCTCCGCCACCTCGGAAACAATCTCAACAAATTCATCCGCGCGAAGCCCTTGCCGGGCGAGCAATATGGCGCAGTCGATAAACGGTTGTGTCATCGTTCCGCAGGCATAAGGTTTGAAAGCGATCGTCTCCATCACCCATTTCTCTCCAAGCCCACTCATCAGTGCCGTGAAATCCGGCGATACCGAAGGCGCGAAAGCACGGTAAAAGCCGTGTGTGCCCTCGAATAGTGTGCGCGGACCCAGAAAACCTCCACGGGCCATGAGTGCGGCGCGGATTCCAGATTGGGCCGCCCATCCTGCATGCATGCGCTTGCTCCAGGTGCCTTCCGCCAGATATTCGATGATCCCGGATGCCATGCTGCCCGCGATGCCAAGCGCAGACACCGTTTGCGCCTTGTTGAGACCAAGTGCCTTGGCCGCGCCGGCAGCACTCGCTACTGCCCCAAAAACAGCCGTCGGATGAAATCCAGCTTTGTGAACGGCTTTGGGTGCGACGAGACTCATACGGCAGAGCAACTCGGCGCCAACTGCAATGGCCGTCAGCGCATCCAGGCCCCGAATCTTCTCTCGCTCTGAAATTGCAAGAACTGCGGGAATTACAACCGCACCCGAATGCACCGGGCCGCCCTCGAAAGTGTCGTCGTAATCCTCGCCATGGGCGGCTGTGCCGTTGATGAGGGCAGCACCGAAAACATCGAAGCCACCGCTATGGCCGATGGCGGTACAGCGGCCCCCTTCTTCGACGGCGGAAAGCACTGCTTGCACGTAAGGCTCTTGACGCGCGGCAAGACACAGGCCTGTGACATCAAGAAACAGCTTGCGGCAAGTTTCGAGCGTGGCCGGAAACAAGTCTTCCGGGCGCACCCGGTCAATCCAGCTGGCGACTTTTTCGGCAATAGTTTCCGGCTTCCCATCGGTCATCGCAGCGCTCCAAAAGAAGTTTCCCGGGGCCCCGTTCCTTTAAGCTAGAGAGCCCACGAAAATGATCGGTTTTCAAGTCCAGCTTCGTCCCCTAGGCTTAGGAATAAACTATCCGGGGGAGAGAATGCGCGCGCCAAAAAAAGACAAACGGATAAAGCGCTGGAAGCCGATCTACCCTTATTTGCTGCCTGTTGCGGCGGCTTATAAATGACGCAGAGCACCTTCGAACCCAGGCAACCCCTATATCGCATGTTCATGGGCGCACCTGGGCGCGTCTATCTCCTGCTCTGTGCGATGCTCTTTATTGAATACATCGACCGCGTGAACCTGTCGGCAGCGGCTCCCCTGATTAAAGCCGAACTCGGCCTCTCGAACACGCAGCTCGGCCTTGCACTCTCGGCCTTCGGCTATTGCTACGCAGCATTCCAGATCGTGAACGGCTATCTCGGCGATCGCTTTGGCCCGCGGCTTACGTTGACCCTATGCGGGATTTTATGGGCTACGGGCACGCTCCTTACGGGATTTGCGAGCGGACTGACGGCACTTGTTCTTGCACGCCTGCTTGTCGGTCTCGGCGAAGCAGGGACAATCCCAACCGGTACGCGCGTTATGACAAACTGGGTGCCAAAGGTACGGCGCGGGTTCGCGCAGGGCTTTACGCACTCAAGCGCACGCCTTGCAGCCGGCATCACGCCGCCACTCGTTGTCGCCATGATTCCGGTTTTCGGCTGGCGCGGCGCGTTCATCGCCCTCGGAGCGGTTAGCCTTGCCTGGGTCGCCGCTTGGGCATTCTATTTTCGGAACGATCCTAAGGATCACCCCGGAGTAACATCGCATGAGCTGGCTGCTTTGCCGGTTTACGGTTCACATGGGTCAACAGTGCCGATCCCCTACAAGCGGCTTATCGTACGCACACTTCCGGTCGCCTTCGTGTTCTTCTGCCATGCCTGGACACTGTGGCTGTATTTGAGCTGGCTGCCCACCTTCTTCACCGAGACATATAGGGTCGACTTGAAGGCCTCTGCGCTGTTCACGTCAGGGGTATTTTTGGCCGGCATGGTTGGGGACACAGTGGGCGGACTCCTCACAGACGCCATCTACAAGCGCACTGGGGACTTGAACCGGTCCCGGCGTGATGCCGTGATTGTAGGATTTGCTGGGTCCCTTCTCTTCCTCCTTCCTGTACTCTTTGTGCATCATCAGCTGACTGTCATCTTGGCCCTCGCCGCCGCATTTTTCTTCCTCGAAATTACGGAAGCGCCAGTATGGGCGGTGCCAATCGATATCGCCCCCCAATTCGCAGGACTGGCCGGGGGAATCATGAGCACAGCTGCAGGCCTGGCGGCCACGCTCTCGCCTTTCGTTTTCGGCATCATCACCGACGTCACGGGCAGCTATAGGGTCCCCTTCATATTGTCGATTGCGCTCATGGGTGCGGGTATTGCGGCGTCGTTTCTAATGCGGCCCGACCGGGCAGTCCTTGTTGAGGCAACGGTTATGGAGCCAACCGGTCCTTTACCTGCCCTTGAGCCAAAACTCGCGAACCTAAAGCCATGAACCGCGAACTCGAAGGCCGCGTCGCCATTGTCACCGGCGCGGCGCAAAACATCGGACGCGCCATCGCCGTGGCTCTAGGCAGCGCAGGCGCCTCAGTTGCCATCAACGCAAAGACATCAGCAGATTTGGCCGATGAAACAGCGAGAGCTGTCCGCAGCGCGGGCGGCAAGGCCTTCGTTCATCTCGCCGATATATCCAACCCCGAAGAAGGTGCCGGCCTCATCGCTGCGGCGGTGAGAGAATTTGGAGGACTAGATATCCTCATCAACAATGCGGCGATAAGGCGCGAGACCCCCTTTGCCGAACTTGGCTGGACCGAATGGCGCGAAGTTGTCTCCGTCATTCTGGATGGCGCCTATATATGCGCGAAAGCCGCCCTTCAGCACCTCGAGAAGTCCCGGTCGGCCTCCATCGTAAATATTGGGGGGTTGTCTGCGCATTCGGGCGCCCCAAACAGAGCCCACGTCGTCGCCGCAAAAGCCGGGCTTGTGGGATTGACCCGCGCGTTGGCGCACGATCTCAGCCCCGCCGGCATCACCGTGAATTGCGTTGTGCCCGGTCTCATCGATATCGTGCGGGGCGGCTCTTCGGCCCCCACCGCACCCCCGGCGCATCACAAGTCTCATAAGACCCTTGTTCGCCGCCAGGGAACTCCGATGGAGGTCGCAGCTATGGTCCGTTTCCTTTGTGGCCCAAGCGCGCGTTACATCACCGGGCAGACCTTACATGTCAACGGCGGCGCGTTTTTGCCGTAAGTTAGCCGGCGATTCGCTCCGCGTTGTTATTCCGACCCCTGATCTGTTTATCGATGCCACTACCGCTGTGGGTCCGATTGCAGACTTTCGGTTCAGAGATGGTTGCGTCCGCTTTACCCTCAACCGCTGACGCCGCTCCGTTCGGAATAAATCTGCTCGCTCCGTTTGCTCGGGAAGCACATTATCGGAGTGACGAACTCTTCGGAGATGCCGTTGCGCACCAAGTACCACTAAGCAGGAAGTTTGAGACCACTTATCCGCGGCGTCTGCCTCTGGCCTGCCCCATCAAAGTGATCCGAGTTGAATGTTAGACTCGGCGGGTTTCTGGTGGCGCCCATGCCGCCAGGCCCTGACCGTAAGGCGGCATGAGCGCCGTTGGCAAGATTGTTCTTGGCGCCGGCGGGCGATAGCCCAGAGACGAGTGCGGACGCTGGGTGTTGTAATGACGCCGCCACCATTCGATCAGGATTTTCGCCTCCTTCATCGTGTAGAAGATCTCGCGGGCGAGAAGCTCATCGCGAAGTTTCGAGTTGAAGCTCTCGCAATAGCCGTTTTCCCATGGGCTGCCAGGTTCGATGTAGAGCGTCTGCACGCCGAGCCGTTCGAGCCATCCGCGTAGCGCCTTCTCGACAAATTCAGGACCATTGTCCGAACGGATGTGTTCCGGCGGCCCGTGAAGGAGAAAGAGATCGGCAAGCGTTTCGAGAACGATCCGGGCGTTGAGCTTGCGCTCGACCCGGATCGCCAGGCATTCACGCGTGAACTCATCGATGACGCACAGCATGCGGAACGGCTTGCCGTCATGGGTGCGGTCCATCACAAAATCATAACTCCAGACGTGACCTGAATGTTGAGGGCGCAGCCGTACGCATGATCCGTCATTGAGCCACAGACGTCCCCGTTTTGGCTGTTTCTGGGGGACTTTCAGCCCTTCGCGCCGCCAGATCCGATAGACCCTTTTCTCGTTCACATGCCAGCCGTCTCGCCAGAGCAGGGCGGTGATGCGGCGATAGCCATAGCGGCCGAACTGTTCGGCAAGGACGATGAGGGCTCTGGTGAGCGCCTTCTCTCCCTGCCGGCCGCGCGGTTTCTTGCGTTGGGTCGACCGGTGCTGACCAAGCGTCTCGCAGGCCCAGCGCTCTGACACGCCCATCTCTGCAACAACTCGGTCAACACAGGCCCGGCGGCGCGAAGGGCTTAGAAGTTTCCCTTTGCGGCTTCAGCTAAAATCAGCTTGTCGAGGGTGAGATCGGAGACCGCCCTGCGCAGTCGCTGGTTCTCTTTCTCCAGCTCCTTCAGCCGGCGGGCCTGATCAACGCCCATCCCGCCATATTCGCGGCGCCACCTATAGTAAGTCTGCTCGGTTACGCCGATCGCACGAACCGCCTGGCCTGCCGTCTCGCCACGGCTCAGGCGGACCTCTACTTCACGCAGCTTGGCA
>JBAUNL010000166.1:0-4286 GCA_049579205.1 Rhodomicrobium sp.
AATCTGAGCGCATTGCATATGCGAATCTCGGGTCAGTCGATCCTGGCATTCGTCAACCCGCAAGGCTTGCAGAACGGGAAGGACCCGTTTACGTTTCAAGGCCTTAATGCGGGCGGGACGGAAGGCGTGTTTGGCTACACAATCCCTAACCTGCTGATTGATCACGCCATGCGCAATCCGCATATTCCACCGCATTTCTGGCGGGGCGTGAACAATAATCAGAACGCAATCTATCTTGAGTGCTTCATGGATGAGCTCGCTTATGCGGCCCGGCAAGATCCACTTGAGTTCCGCCGCAAGCTGATGGCGAACCACCCCAAACATCTGGCTGTCCTCAACGCGGTGGCGGAGCGTGCGGGTTGGGGCAAACCGGCGCCTTCCGGCATCTATCGCGGCCTTGCACAGCACATGGGATACGGTAGTTATGTGGCGGCGTGCGCCGAGGTATCGGTCGATGACAAGGGCGTCGTGAAGATCCACCGCATGATTGCGGCAACCGATCCCGGCCACGCGGTCAACCCGGCGCAGATCGAGCGCCAGATCGCTGGATCCTTTGTCTATGGCCTGTCGGCGCTGTTCCACCAGGAATGTACGGTCAAGGACGGACGTATCGAGCAGACCAACTTCGACACCTACAACTCGATGCGGATTGCTGAGATGCCAAAGGTGGAATGCATCATCATGCCGTCAGGCGCTTTCTGGGGCGGCGTCGGCGAGCCGACGATCTTTGTCGCGGCACCGGCGGTGCTTAACGCGATATTTGCGGCGACCGGCCGGCGCATTCGGTCATTTCCGCTGAAGAATCATAGTTTACGACTGGCCTAATACGACCAGCCGGTAACCGAAACTCCTGGTACGATCCTTTCGCCGCCGCGATCCCCCTTGCTCAGGCTCGATCGTAATTTCATGCAGCTTTTCATGGCTGCGCGGACTTAGCCTTCGGAATTCACAGCACCTGATTGTCAAAATGTGAGGCGAGGATCAACGCCATGCCCTCTTGCTGGAATAGCTTAGTCCGCCTCGGTGCAATAGCGGTGGTAATTCAATCATAGATAAGGGGCATACCGTACCGCGTTACGGATCACCGCAGTGCGTCGCGCAACCCCTGCATCAGGATCTGAACACCGATGCACAAGAGCAAGAACGCGGACAGCCGCAGTGCGGCGCGCGCCCGGCCTGCACCGATCAGCTCCGTCAATCGATCGGCGCCGCCGTACAGCGCTCCAATGAGGACGGCGACGGCCGCAGTGGCCGCGGTAACGCCCAGAACGAACGATAGTGCCTCCGCCCAGTCCAACGGACGGCCGGCGCCCAGTCCGATCGCGGCGGCGATGGTTCCTGGACCGGTGGTAAAGGGGATCGTGAGCGGGAAAAATGCGTCCAGCTCAGGTGACGTATTGCGTGGTTCATGCGCGCCGTCCCCACTTCCGCCGTCGCGGAGCATGCGCCAGGCTTGCTCCCGCGACGACCAAGCCCCCCGCGATGCGGAGTGCAGCGATTCCAACACCCAGGAAGCTCAGCACCATGCTCCCCGCCCAAGTGGCCACGGCCAGAACCAAGGCGGAATTGATCGCGATGCGCCGGGCAAGCCCGATCCGTTCTTCACGGCTTAGATCGACGGTGATTTGGCTGTAGATCAGCGCACAGCCGATTGGGTTTGAAATTGTGAAGATCACGGCGAAAGCCGCAAAAAAGCTGCTCGCAGAGACGCTAAGAGACAACATTGCTGGTACTCACAGAGATCGTATTCGAGGGCAAGGCGGGGATACGCTTTGCTTACGCGAAGGCGGCGGGGTCGCGCGCAATGATAGCGATCCGGTCCGATAGCGCGGCCAGCGAGACATCATGAACAGTTTGCGCCGCAACAACGCCGCCGAGCCCATCGGGCAGATCACGCGTCGCGCAGGCCTTCGGATCGATCGTAGCGCGATAGCCGAGATCGAGCGCCGCGCGGGCTGTTGAACTCACGCAATTGTGAGTCATGAAGCCTGCCAGGATCAACTCCCTGCGGCCCGTTTCTGCCAGAAGGTCTAGCAGCCCGGTGCCGGCGAAGGAATTAGGCAATCCCTTCTCGATGACGGCCTCGCCAGCCTGTGGCAGCAGGTCCGCCACGATCTGGCCGCGCTCCGCCGCCCGGTCGAACAATCCGCCCGGACGCCCTTTGTGCGCGACGTGGAAAACGGGCGCGCCGTTCTGTCTCGCCAATGCCAGCAGATGGGCTGCACGGGCGATTGCCGGCAGGGCGTTAGTCACAGCGATGGGCCCGGCCAAATACTCGTTCTGGAAGTCTATCAAGATCAGCGAGGCATCGCTCATCTGGGCAGGCGCGAGATTGGCGCCGGAGAGCTGGAGCAGTGTTTTGGGTCCGGTCATTTTGTGTCCTTTCAAGGTTCATCGGCGTTTCTTGAAGCGATCATGACCCATCGGCGGCCTGCGCGCACGCAGGGATAATGCGACCAGTGGCTGCAATTTCGCAGCCACTGTGCTAGGCTGCGGACTATGAATTGGGACGATCTCCGCATTATCCTCGCTGTGCACGGCAGCGGCACCTTCGCAGGTGCGGCCGGCCGCCTGCGCATTAACGAGACGACTGTGGCACGGCGCCTTCGCCGGCTGCAAAAATCGCTGGGGGTGACCTTGTTCGATGCCATCGACGGTGTTCGCAAGCCGACAGCGCAGTGCGAGGCCATTCTCGTCCGCGCCCACGACATCGAAAGGCAAATTGCCGAGATCGCGAGTACCGGCTGCACTCAGCCGGGAGTCACAGGCCGCTTCCGGATCGCATCCACGAGTTCGATCGCGGAGGAGATTCTTGCACCAAGGGCTGCAGACTTCTTAACGCGCAATCCAGGCATAACGCTCCATTTCACGACCTCGAACGAGAACGTCAACCTGTCCAGGTGGCAAGCGGATTTCGCCATCCGGCTGCGCAAGCCAGAGAGAGGCGAATTTACGATCACCAAACTGGCGGATGTCCGGCTTTACCTGTTCCAGCCGGCAAACACGCTTGACGGAGATGCCCGCAATCTCGCGTGCGCTTATCCTTCCGATCTCGACCTGACGCCCGAATCCCGGGAACTTGAGGGCCGAGGGTTGCAATCGGGGGCGCGCTGTGTGACCGGTAACCTCCGTCTAATGCGCGCTCTCATCCAGTCGCACGCCTGCACCGGCATTCTACCTGAGTATCTGTGCCGCGACCTGCTCAACGAGCCGCGATTGAAGGCGACGCTCTTAAGTGAGCGCCGAGACGCCTGGCTTCTCATCCAGCAGCACCTAAAGCGCAATCCGGCCGCGCGTCTGGTCACGGATTGGGTGCGGGATTGTTTTGAGGCGATCTCCCGATAGAAGGCGCATGCGGGGGACGGCGCGCACGAATTTCTGGAAGGGGTCAACGGCGTCGATCATGCGCTGCTTCCTCATGCGCAAATTTCCGTCCGCTCTTAGAGGTAGAGCGGTACTCGCTTGAAAATGTTAGGATTTCCGGTTTCGACCCGGTGCAGCCGAACAGAAGTAGATAGTTTATTATATCTCTAACCGGCGGTATAGGCCGTAAGCGGCAACTCCGATCGTAAACGCGCATTTCCGTTGGTTGGGTCAAAGCGGAAGTGGAGTAAACCGTTCGCAACCGGCTCCGGGTAGGTCAAAACAGCCTTAGCCTTCATTTCAAGCTGTCCGCGCTCGCGCCGAGTACCGCAACGGCTGCACAGAAGAGATTAAAGCACTTGCTTCCGACCAAGTCTCAATCAGTCAAACGCGGTCGCCACAACCTGGCAGTCAGGTATCCCCTCACTGCTATAAAAAACGTTCCACGCTTTACTTTCGCTCACATCTACCTCGCAGGCAGCCGCCATCGTCTTTGGTGGCTGCTCCGGCGCCGGGCATGACTTTGCCTTCCCGTCATCACCGAATCCGCCATTACGGCCTCCTGGCCAATGTGTTGTTTGCCATTGTGCGTGATAATCAACCTGGAAAGGGTGGGGTAAAGGGCGGGGGCTTCATCTGTGAGGCTGTGATGGCACGGCGCGAAAGTGACAGGCTTGTCCCACGTATTATAGGCACGCTCAAAGAGCCCGGCATGTACCCCGATGGGCATGGTCTTTATCTTCTCATCGGCCCCAATGGCGCAAGGAGCTGGATTCTCCGGTACAAATTCCATAAGCGCCGCCATGAGATGGGCCTTGGCAGCTATCCAATAATAAGTCTTGCTGAAGCCCGTGACCTGGCGAAAGGATACCGGAGGCAACTCCACGATGGTTTTAACCCTCTAGAACAGCGAAGGGCGCAAA
>JBAUNL010000167.1:0-11406 GCA_049579205.1 Rhodomicrobium sp.
GAGCGCCGCCCCTCTGCTGGGCAGACAAGCCGCCTAACGCTCGCACCCGGATGCCACGGGTTGCCAGACAGGCCACGCAGTCGCGGCAGCGCCGCGCTCGCTCATGCCGAAGTAATCGAGATTGCAGGAGTGCCCGGTTGAACGCCGGGCTTTATTTTTGGCCGCTTGGAAAGGGGTGATATCCGTTCCTACCCCTTGATCGGCGGCTTGGCTTTTAGCCTGAAAAGGCGCCGAGGCGAGAGCTGCTAACTCTCGCGCCCGGCCTGCAACGCCAAGCGGAGAAAGGAATCCCATGGCGCAGTCCAAATCTATACCTATCGGTTGGAGGTTGCAACTCGCAACCGGCGGCATTCTGGCAGTGATGGCTCTAATGGCTGTCAGAGTGGACGTGGTCAACAATTACACTTACGGCCTGACCGTAAACATAGAGCTGGCCATGATCCTAGTGCTCGCCGCACTTTGCGTCGTGTGCCTTCCCACCGTTGCGGCCATACTCGGCTGGTCGCGCCATTTAAGGTGGACAACAACGATCTGTGTCCTGCTCACCGTCTGGAGCGCTATCAATGCGTATTCAGCGAAGCAGGGCGCGGCGATCTTGGCGGCAGAGACTAGCCGAAAGGCCTATGAAACGGCGTTGCTTGACGAGAAAGCAGCGCGCGAGACATTGGCCCACATTTCTGAGACTGGCGATGCCGAAGAGCTCGCAAAGCTCCAGGCGTCGATCGCTATCACGAAGGCAACAGCCTGCAAGCATCCTAAAGCGGAAGATTGCAAGCTGGCGGAGACCAATTACAGGTCGATCACCGCGCGCCTGGGCGATGCCAAGGCTAGGGACAAGGCGCAAGCCACCCTTGCCGAAGCGAAGCACGAAGCCAAGGCGGGCAACGCCGAGGCCTCGATGATAGCGACGGTCATCGCCCGCCAAACGGGCGGCGACGCGGCCAGTGTGGCGCGTTACATCGCCTTAGCCCTTACGGGCTTGGGTATCGCAGTAACGCAGCTTGTCGCCCTTCTGGGCGGCCATGCGGCTAATCTTATCGGTAGCGCTCTTAGGGCGCGGCCGAAGCAACCGGCAAAGGCGAAGAAGAAAAAGCCTTTGTCGAACGCGGAGCGTCAGCGGCTCCATCGCGCCAAGAAAAAGGCGGCTCAAGCTGCCCCACGGCTGAAGATCGTTAAATAATTTAAGCCCAGGCATCGCAAGGTGACCTGGGCTTTTTTGTTTCTGGCATGACGTTACTACCGTAACGCACACAGTAACGGCCAAAGCAACGCTAGTAACGGCGCGTCGTTACTGTGATTACATGAGCATAGACTTGCAAGCCCCGGTGCTGTGACGATTAAGCGTAACACTGGCATGTTACTGCTTGCCGTCACTGCGGAATTGCGGCATGATGCCCATTCGTAACAAAGAGGAGGCATTATGCCTGCGAATCTCGCCTTCTTCGCTAAATCAGCCGGGCTCGGGGATAAGATCGCATGGAGCATTGAGATTGGCGCTTTTGAGCGAGCTTTACTTGAAATGGACGAGCTTCTGCAGAGACAGCCTGGTAAAGCCAACCTTGTTGGTGAATGGCGGCAGAGGATCATAGAGGAACAGGAGCGCGTCCGAGCCATGGAAGCAGCCCGCTCAAGGGAGTATCGCGAACGCCAACGGCAGAAGCGCAGCGCTACGGACAAAAGGCTATGCGCAGTTTGCAATACTCCACTAGCAGGACAGCGAGGCGATGCTTCTTTCTGTTCGGCCAAGTGCCGCATCAGGTACTATCGCCAGCGCAGCCAGCTTAAGTATCTAGCGATTGATCCTGAGATGGACCGCTTTAAAGTTCGCGGCGAACGTTAAGAGCCTCGGCCGGGAAACCGGACCGGGGCTTTTTTGTTTGTCTCTCTGGCCTTCACCCGTTTTCGCGGCTATGCTTTAGATGGCTGAGGAAAGGAGGTGCAACCAAGTAGGTCCATAAAATGATTAAGTATATGATTGCTGTAAGTATCGCATTCGGGGTGATGCTAGGGGTTTCCGCCCAAGCTGCTCCGGCCTCACCGGGCTCTTTGCAGGCGCAAATCGCATCACCGAACAGCGCGGTTCAAAAAGTATGGCACTGCCGTCGCTGGAGCGGCGGATGGGGATGCGGCGGCGGCGGCGGCCATTGGCGCCGGCGCAGCCATTGGCGTTGGGGCTCCCATCGCTAGTTAGCGGAAACTGGTACCCCATCATTTGCCTCGGCTCAGCGTTGGGCCGAGGGTTTCGCATTTCAAAGCAATAGCAAGTCGAACTTTCACAATAAAAAAGTCCTGGGGCGATGCGGAAGTCCCAGGACTTCTTGCTAGAAGACGGTTAGATCAATTTACTTAGATTAAGACGATTTACCTGCCGCGTCCAGGGGAGTCTTAATGATCCAGCCGCGCCGATAACATAGCCGCCTCCCGCCCGTCCTTCTGGACTTCTTCCACACTAAGTCCGGCAGGAACATGACCGGGGGCTTTCGGTTCTTGGGAGTTGACGCGGCGATTTCTCCGCAAACGTCACTTTTAACGTATTTCTAACACTGAGTGAGCGCTGCCTCTAACGCTCATAGCTCATAGTCGCTCCAGACCACTCTGCAGGAGGTGATTATGACAATGGTTGACCAGGCGCTTGGCGTTCAGCGTCGAGACAGAACGCAGACAGCTACGACTGGAGGCCGGAAGCGGGGCGACGTCCTCCCGTTCCTAGCCGTAGCCCTGAGTCTTTTGCTTCTCGGATTGGCTGGAATATCAGCCAGCGTTTACTTCGGGATCGAAGTGACCGAGGCTCCAGTCATGGATGCAGCCTCTGCTATGGCTTGGCTGTAACAGTCCGGGTTGCAGAAAAGAAAGTCAAAGAACAAGCTCGGCCGGAGCAATCCGCGTCGGGCTTTTTCGTTTTGACCGGCGCAACAAAAAACCCTGAGGTGTGGATGCCTCAGGGCTCTCTGATAGAGGGAAGTTGATGCTTGGTTAGAATAGTACGATTTTCACGCCGCGCCACAAATTCCGGGGATCAGCGTTACTAAATTATTGCCTCGTCCGCGCGCAGGGAAGCCTTATCTATCCCGCCGCTCCGACAGCCGCGCAGCCTCAACTCCGGCCTTCTCGGCTTCCATCAGGGCTCTAGCGATATGGCTGACGAGCCACGGACGGGCCTGGGCTTCCTCATCGAAATCCTGACTCATGAACTCGTCCACGATCTCGATGGCCTTCTTCTCTGCGGCTTGGTTGATCATGACGCGGCCTCCCTGACGCCATCGCCCGAATAACATTCGCGGTACAGGGCTTCTAAATCGAAAAACCGCAGAGCGCTCATTGCCGCTTCGGCCTGTTTCCGCGTGTCGCGAATGGGGCTATTCCAGATCGCAAAGGATCTCACCCGACAACGTGATGATGAGTTTTGCCGCGATGAGGTGAGGTTCATCACCTTCAAGATTGAGGATGATCTCCTCCCCTTTGCTCATCGATTCGTCGTCATCGTCCCTCCTGGCGTTGAAGATCGCGATGAGCCGGCCGCGCAGGTCTTTCTTCGTTTGCTTCGCAATCTCCGCCTCGGCCATATCGGCCATGCGCTCATAGCTCGCGATCTTCTCAACAAGGCTCTAACGCCGGTTGGATCGGCGGGCATCATCGGCATTGTAGCCTAGATCTTCGCGGTCACTCCGGCGAAGCGCTGCCCGTTTTGAAAGCGGCAAGCCGTCGAATCCATCTACGCTTGCGCTCCTAAGACAGGCTTTCGAGGCCGCAGGAGTGCGGTTCTCAGAAGACGGAGGAGTACTGCTTCCCGCAAAAAGGGGCTGCTAAGTACCGGCGCAGGCTACGCGCGTTGACTGTCGGCTTTCAGGTAGTAATCTAAGATAATTTCTTATTACGGATGTGTCTGATGGTGATCGGCGGTATTCGTTCGCGTTTCACCCGGGGTGCGCTATGGGCCGCCCTGGCTGGTTTTCTACTTGGTGCCCTTATGATGGCTGGAATCACTGATCGCTATCGTCATTTCAACAGTTCCCCAGGCTATTTCATGTTGTTAGATCGTTTCACCGGCAGGTTATACTGGTGCTTTAGCAATGAGTGTAAGGAAGTTGGATTCAAAGAGCAATCCGAGGTGATGCGAACAAAGAAGTTATCAAGTACAGCTAGTGTGGAGGACAGGGAATTTAGGGATAGGCTCGACGCCCTCGACCATATCGGTCTGGCCGGATCGGAAGCAGAAAAATCATCTTC
Source organism: Rhodomicrobium sp. (assembly GCA_049579205.1). Lineage (GTDB taxonomy): Bacteria > Pseudomonadota > Alphaproteobacteria > Rhizobiales > Rhodomicrobiaceae > Rhodomicrobium. The sequence goes on from JBAUNL010000167.1 coordinate 4,228, forward strand.
TGACAGCGGTTTTGTTGCATCAGCGCGAAACTCATGGCTCACCAAACCTGACAAGTAAAGCATCGCTTCCGACCTAATCCGTTACAGATTGATCGGGCAATTAAGCCATTGAATTAGTTCCAAAATGGTAATTCCGGCATTGGCAGAGAGCCGATCTGAAACAGATGATAGGCGAAGAACATAAACCGTCACGATCTTGACCGTCACGCGTGATGTACATAAGTGGCTATCATGGCGCAGAGCAAATCAGACGCAGAACGAGCACGCAGATATCGCTCCCGGAAGCGGTGCGGGACCGTGATCATTCAGGATCTGGAATTGAAGCGCTCCGGAGTTGAGATCCTCATCAATCGCGGCTGGCTTGATGCCGAAAGGGCAAATGATCCCGCGCAGATTCGCGCTGCGCTCGTTAACATGATCAATGATGCCCTGAGCGGGCGGCACGAGGGGTTCCGCAGCCAGCTTGGCCGGCACGTCCAGGCACTTAAGACCATCGCCTTCGGGATCTTTTGAGCGGAGGCTGAACCTGGAAAACCTAACTCGCGCCTCTGTCGAGGCCTGCCTCCAGGGGCAGCATCCTTCTTCCATACCGGGCGGTGCGCAATCGCGGGCATCCTGACCCCACGCTCGAGCGGGCCTCTGGCGCGAGCGGTTTGCTTTCGACAAACATATTGTAAAAAGGCTTGACTGGCGCGACTTCTTTCGACATATTAATTGTCGAAAGGACTTACCTTGAACATCCGCGAACTAGCGGCCGTGACCGGCATTCCGGAGCGTCAGGTGCGTTACCTGATCGCCGAGGGCTTCATCCCGCCGCCCCGAGGCGGCCGCGCCCATGCGAACTATGGCGGCGATCACGTCGAAGCCATCCGCCGTTACAGCCGCTTACGCGAGCTTGGCTTTCCTCCGGCAGCTATCAAGGTGCTGCTGCAATCGGGCGAGGGCGCGCCGTTCCCTGTCGCGCCCGGCGTCACGCTCGTTCTCGATCCAGCCCTGATTGGCAGCGGCATGGAGAGCGAACCGCTGATCGCCCGGTTTTCCGTGCTTTTGAACGATTTGTTAAAGGAAAAAAGCGATGCCGTGCAACCCGCAGCCAGCCACGATTGATCCCCTGCATGTCTTTACCGCCGGAGCGTTTCTCCGCGATACAAGACGGCCCGTGCCGCTGATCGCCACCACTTTCGATGTAGAAATCGAAGCGGGCTTGGCCGCCGTCCATACGAAGCGCATCTTCCGCAATGCGGAGGCGTCCAGCATCGAGGCCACCATCACATTTCCGGTTCCCGTCCACGCCACGCTTTTTTCGCTGAGCGCCCGCATCGGTGAGCGCACGCTCACGGCACGCGCCGAGCGCAACAAAGCGGCGCGCCAATTTTACGAGGGTGCCATAGACCAGGGCAAAACCGCGGTGCTGCACGAGGAGGTGCTGCGCGGCGTGCATATACTTTCGATAGGGCACATCCCGGCGGGCGCCGAAATCGAGGTGTCCACACGCTGGGCGCTGAGCCTGACTTGGGCGGGTAGGAGCAGCACGCTATGCATTCCCTTGACTGTGGGCGACATTTACGGGCGCTCTGCGCTAACCGACGCCGACGATCTAGTCCATAGGGGACCGCTGCAGAGCGGGACACTGACCGTCCGGTGCCTCGATGGGAAAGCGATGCTGCGCGGTATGGGAGCAATGGAGGAGCAGGTGGCCGTACCACTCAACGCCCCCATCAATATCGAAATAAGCGGCTGGAGGCCGAAAGAGCTCTGCGGGCAGGCAGCTGACGGCCGTTATGCGGTCCTGTGCATCGAGCCTTCGCCTGAAACGCAAGCGCCGCTTAGCACAGCGGTGGTGGTAGACCATTCCGGTTCTATGACCGAAACCTGCGCGATGATCGGTGCGGGGCAGGTCAGCAAGCACCGGGCCGTCATTGCCGGTTTGGAGGCAGCCGCCGGGGCGTTGCGCGAAGGTGACGTCGTAAGTCTTTGGGAGTTCGGCGATCAAGCTTCCTTTATTGGCGAAGCGCGAGGCGGCGGCAAGCCGGTGCAGGAGCGCTTCCGTTCCCTGCTTAGGCAGTTGCATGCGCCCCAGGGAGGCACCCAAATCGGCGCAGCGCTGCGGACGGTGATCGCCGCATCCTCTGCCAGGGATATACTTGTGATCACCGATGGCAAGAGCCACGACCTGGATGTGCATGCGCTCGCCCGCCAGGGCTGCCGCGTGCAGCTTGTGCTGGTAGGCGATGATAGCCTGGAAGCAAATGTCGGGCATCTCGCGGCGCTGACCGGCGGAGAAGCGTTCGTTGCCGCGGGCGGGGATCTGGAACCGGCGATTGCGGCAGCCATGGCCTCGCTACGCGCCCCGCATGAGCCTCTTGAACCCGCGCGGGCTCTGCCGGAAACTGTGAATGCACGCCGGTCAGGCATGCGGATAACCGCCCGGTGGCGGGACCGCTTGCTGGAGGCAGGCTCCCAAACGGTCCTCGATGGGCGTGCCATCGCTGCCTTTGCAGCATCGCTCGCCCTGCCGGCCCTGCCGGAAAAAATGGCGGCTCGACTCGCGCAAAGCGAAGGGTTGGTTACGCATCTGACAAGCTTCGTTCTGGTTGACGAAGCCGGTGCGAGACAGGAAGGCATTCCGGCCACGCGGAAAGTCGCACTGCCAACTCCCTCCGGGGCGTACCACCCCGAGTCGCGGATCAATCGTTCCAGTCGTTCCGGCCCGCTTTTCGCGCTGGGAGGCGAATTTGCCGCGGCCCGTGAGCCGTTGAAAAGGCGCTTGCCGAGCCGGAAGCCAGCCACGGAAAAGAGCCAGGGCGATGGTGGGCTGGCCCAGCTCGCGGCACGGCTGCCCTGGCATCTGGCTCCCCAACGGCTCCAGGCGGGCGATTTGAGCGACCTGCCGCCGCAAGATGCTAGCGTGATCATGCAAGCCGCGGCCAAGCCCGGCCTTGCGGAGGTTGCCGCTGGGCTGGGTATCGCGCCGGTCGTGCTGGTCATCGCGCTGCTTGCGCTCACGCTTGGCCCGACGAACCGCACGGCTGCAAGAATTGCCCGCTCGATACTTGGCAAGGCTCCTCCCGCGGATGCCAGAACGGCTGCCGCAGCTTTGGGGCTCGATGCCGCGATCTAATCCGGCTGCGAAAACGCTTACCATGATGAAGCAAGCCTTCGAGGCAGCCGGTATTGAGTTTCTTTATATTGGCGGGATCGTGCCGCCGAAGAGCGGGGAAGTGAGGGATAAAGATGGCGCTTTCATTCGACACGCGCACCGTCGCTTTGGGAGAACTCTTTTCTGGCACCAACACTTTTCGTTTGCCCGGCTTCCAAAGGCCCTTTTCGTGGCCCGAAGAAAAAATCGCTCAGCTTTTTGACGATATCGGCAGCGCCTATATGCACGCGCGCGTAAACAGCGGTGGCGGCTCAATCGAATATTTTTTGGGGCCCATTATCGTTGCAAGACGCGGCCAGAATGCTCCCTACGATTTGGTAGACGGCCAGCAGCGGCTCGCATCGCTCAGCGCGATTCTGGCTGTTCTGCGGGATGAACTTCCTGAAGGTCGGTCGCGTGATGCAATTCAGGAGCACCTCGTAAGGCCGGACAACCCCGTTCGCGGCTTAAGTAAGTCGCCCCGCGTCGCCTTGCGCGACATCGACAATGACAGTTTCGAAAAGTGGGTGCACACCCCAGAGGGGACACGCCGTCTACCTTCACAAGCCTCCACCGAAGCCGAAATCAAGTCGCTAGAGGGACTAAGACGGATTCGGGAAGCGTACGGGACAGCCCGGAGCACATTCGCCGAGCAACTCGCCGGCTTCATACTCGATCACTGCCATGTGATCCTAATTACGGCGGATAGCGTCGATGAAGCCTATAAGCTTTTCCGCAGCGTCAACACGCTTGGCGAGCCATTGACGGATGCGGACCTGGCGCGCGCTGAACTGCTCGGTGCCGAAGGTTTAGCTGATCAAGAACGCGATCGGCTTCGCCAGGCATGGGATTCAGCAGAGGACGAACTTGGCCTTGAGGATCTGAGATCCTATGTGGAGACCGTTGCAGATATCGTTATGCCGCAATTGCAGGATGAGGTCCTGCTGACCAAGTTGCGGAAAATTATTGCTGATCCAAGGCGAATTGTTCCTTTCCGAAACCGTCTAGGGGAGTTTCTGATCTCCTATGTGAAGCTAAAATCCGCCTCCTTGGCCTTCGACGGTGATGCCAGCGATATCAACCGGGTTGTGCGGTGCTTGCTTGCGTTGAAGAATGAAGAATGGGTGCCGCTGGCGCTGTTATGGCTTACAAACCACCATAGCGGCTTGGAGACTTATCGGTTTTTTCGAGCGTTGGACGCGCTGATGCATGGCATGCTGGTGCTCGGCGTGACGAAGTCGGAACGTGCCAAGCGGCTTAACCGCATATGGCAGGGCATCCTGGAAGGCTGGGTTTTGAGCCGTGCGGGTAGCGAGTTATTCCTGAAGCAGCATGAGATAAATAAGTTGAAAGCCATTCTTGAAAAGCCGATTGCACCCAACAAGGCGTATTTGAAACCGTTTCTGCTGCGTCTGAATGCGGAGATGACAGCACCTGAATTTCAGCCTTTATTTCCCGATAATCTGACGCTTGAACATGTGCTCCCACAAAAACCAAAGCCGCATAGCGCCTGGGTGCAGAACTTTCCGGAGCACATTCGCCGGAAACAGCTGTCCGAATTGATAGGAAATTATGCGCTCCTCACGCAAAAGATGAACCCTCAGGGAAGCAACTCGGACTTCCGGCGAAAAAAACAGATATATTTCGACTTTCGGGATCATCAAAACTTCGCCTTAACCGCGCAAATTAGTCAGTACGACGATTGGAACGAAGCGGTGATTTTCGAAAGGCAGCGCATGCTAATGGGTCTTGCATCAAATATATTCAACCCATTACTTGCGCCTCCGGCATAAATTGACGGCCCCGGATGCATGAATATAGAGTGCTAGCGGCTGAGTTTTGTGGTCCGAGTGCGCAACCAAACTCGATGCACACATAAATTGGGTCGTGCTGCGTAGCTTTCTCTTCATAAAACCGTGTCTTCCAACCCAGCGGACTCAGGCGCCGAAGGGCTCCAACTGGATTCACGAGATCAAGCTCGATGGCTGGCGCGGCCAGCTTCACAAATGCGATGCCAAGGTCCGCCTCTATTCGAAGCGCGGCAACGATATTGGTTTCCGCTTTCCTGACGTGGTGCGCGCCGCCGCGGCACTTCCGATCGACAATGTGATCCTTGACGGAGAGATCAGCGCTCGACGCCGAAGGCTTGCCAAACTTCGAGGCCCTCCAGCGCGCCGATCACCGCTATCTCCACACCTTTTGGGCATTCGATTTTTTACGAAGCGGGGAAAGCGATCTGCGGTCTGTGCCATTGAAGGAGCGTAAGTCGCGTCTCATGGAACTCCTAAGTGCAACAGATTGCACCCATGTCCGCTATTGCGAGAGCTTTGAGGACACGCAGCCCCTTCTGGAGGGTGCCGTTAGCTTTAGCCTTGAAGGCATCGTTTCCAAAAGGCGCGCCTCTATTTACCACTCCGGACCTTGCCAAAGCTGGGTGAAGGTGAAAACCGCTCTCTGGCGCGAAGCCAATCGGGAACGCTGGAAGCTTTTCGAAAGACAGTCTTAGGACTGCCTGAGATGCGCGCCGGGGGTGCTAGCATCCTCAATGGACGCACCAATACAGGCCGATGTGAACCCTTCATAGCTTATCAATGACATCATCACTTAGACCATGGAGATGTCATCCCATTTCGGAACTATTTCAAAGGTTTGGCACCTGCGCGCGCCTGGATATCAGCCCTCGCCGCTTCAACAGCCTCCTCCTTCGTTGGATAGATGGAGCCATAGAAATCGGTAGGCATGCTGCGGTGCCGGACATCGGCCCACATGGTTGTGCCTGGAATTTTGATGCTGGCGGACCAGCCTACGATCTCGCCGGCTTCGTTCTTGCGTTTGTAGATGCGGATCGTGCTGTCACCCATTCGGGGGATGGATAGCACAAAACACGAGCAAACCGCACACGATCTGTCCCGCGCGCAGGTTGAGCTGGCGGCTGAGCAAGTGGAATGGCATTCGAGATGAAAGGGCGAGCGCCCTAACTGACCTTCCGTGAATTTATTTTGATTTTTTATCAAGGGCGCCTGGGCATAGCAAAACCCGCCGCCAATCCATCCTAAAACCTAGACGGGACACGCAGCGTTGTGGTCGCACCGCCTGCATCCGCTTCCACCTTACCGAAGGTCACAGAATTTAGCTATGGCGTGGCTTCTAAACTGATTTGCGGCGGCCGTGAAAGAGTCAGTCTGGCGAGGCTGAACCCTTCATAGCTCAACAGTGACACCGTCACTCTGGCCCATGGATGTGTCATTGGGGGAATCCCACATGCGCGCGGAACCGTTCCAGATTGAGTGACCGGCGCGAAACTGTTCCAGTTCCGAAATGGTCGAAAACACCCTAACATCGCCCCTATTTTAGAGCGACTTTACGGCTATGTGAGAGGACCCCATGGCGCGTGACAGATTCACCCCAAAGCAGGAGCGTTGGTTCGAGCTGTACATGGAGATCGGGAACGGCTCCGAGGCTTACCGCCGCATCTATGACTGTGCCATGATGAGCGATCGAGCGATCCGGGTCGAAGCATCAAGGCTTATCAATCACCCGGAAGTCTTGCGGCGCAGGGCGGCTCAGCAGGCCGCTTGGGAAGCCGCGCATCTTGCCAAATACTTTGCACGCTAAGGCGCAAAAAAAGGAGGTGTGCTGCATTTGGGTGACAGTGGCGATGGTAGAATGGAGTTGCCAATTTGGTGACTGCATTAGAGAGGTCCGGCATGATTTCGAGGCGGCTGGCTTTGCTCGGGTTCGGCGCAATCGCGGCACCCTTTGTTATCAGGACGCCGGGGATCTTGATGCCGATCAGAAATCCGGCCTTCCACGACTTCTCTGAGGCGACGATCTGCGACCCGCTACGAATGCCATGGAAAGATTGGCGCAGGATGCAGGATATTCGCGCTCGGGCAGTTCATCTCGAATGGCCCAGGATCTGCCCAGAGCGGCGCCTTCGCACATCGATAATACTTTGCAACATCTTCGGGCGATGCGCTTTCGAGGATTGCTTTTTGGTCGGCGCGGGGGTCGGTTCTGAACATAGCCTGCGACGGGTT
>JBAUNL010000168.1:0-1672 GCA_049579205.1 Rhodomicrobium sp.
GGTCGCGGCCAGTGAGCGCGCCGTGCAAAGTCAAGTCTTCCCGGATGATACCGGCGATATCCGAAAAATAACGTTCGCACTGCCAATAGCCGTTGAGTTTGACGTTGCCCCGAAGGCACAAAATTCCGGGATCGAAGCGCAAGGATTGTTCCTGAACCACTTCTGGATCTTCGGGAGTGGCGAACGTGGGGAACAACTTTCCCAGACGCTGCCTCGTCCGGCTAGCTTTTTTTAGAACGCCAGCCTCGCTCGCGGTTGCGATGCGCCCGGCTATTTGAAAGCGATCGAGCCGGTAGGTGCGGTATGATCCAGGCCGGTACCGCTCCCCCAGATAAAGGAGGAGTTCCTTGCCATTGATGTGGGCAAGCCGGCGGCCTGCCGCATACTGGAACATCTGATTGCCGAGGCCGCCGTTAATGGCAGTGACCACATAGCCGCCGGCGCTATTCAAATTCGACCTTCCCGTAACTCAAGCGCCATTTCTGCGCGAGAGGCCCGGGCGGCCAATAGGACCGAAAGGGCCGCGCAATTTCACGCAGCACTTTTTGAAGGCCCCGCGGCTTGGGTTTCCGTCCCCGATTAATAGTGCCGGTTATGCCGGCGTAGTCCGGACTGTTGGCTTGTTTCAACGCCGCGTCTTGTATGACCAGCGATGGGAGAAGCTGGTATTTGATCAGATGCTTCCCCGGAAAGCCGAATACAACGACGTCAATTGGGAATTGCTGATATCTCTTAGTGAGATCGCGAACCTTTCCAAGGCCTCTGCGGCTTAGTACATATCCTGCCGTACCCATGTGAGGGGATGCGAGACGGACCAGCTTCCGGCCGTTCGTGATAGGATGTGAGTCGTATTTGTTCAGCCATATTTTGAATTGTGTGGCCTCGATCTTAATGAGATCTAAGTCAGCCGGAAATTCCGGCGGAGCACTCACGAAAGCGGCGAAATCGCTGCCGAAGTGAACATCGTCTTCCAAAATGGCGCAGTAAGGCTCGCCCGATTGCTCGAATAGGTCCCAACAGTTCTGGTGGCTACGGATCAGCGCGATCTCGCCGCGGGATAGGACATATGCGTTGTCCGGCGCCTCGGCAGGCGGAGCAGGCAATGTACGGCCGTCGACAGCCGGAACGCGTTCAAAGGGAGCGCCTATCTCTTGAAGCAGCGCCCCAATCCTCGCCATCCGCTCGTGGTCGCGGTCCAAGTTGATGACATACAGCTTCATTTCACGTAACTAACCACCTCACGCCGGCAACAAGACATTCCATAACGCCCTCCGCCAAGCTTTGCTACCGGCGGACAAATCAGGCTGCAAGCAAAAAGGGGTGTTTCTCAGGGCAACCTGCCCCCTTTATTGCCGACATGGCAGCAGACCTTGATGCGCTCAGCGCCAGGCGCCCAACGCCCGTACCACAGCCTCGCGCGGAAAAGTGTGAGCAGTTTTCGGGTGACGCGATGCGATAAAGCAAATACCGAGAGCGGGGAGCCGATTCTGAATTGGCGTCCGCCGCTGTAATCCCAAGTTTAAAGAGCCACCAGCCACCGTTCCGCTTTCAGCAAAGACTGACTGTTCATTCAAAAGACCTGCCGAGCTTCCAGGAGAGGCCTGCCTTAACTGCGGGCCACTCGGCTGCAATGATGCTGTAGACGCATGTGTCGCGCAGTGTCCCGTTTGCG
>JBAUNL010000169.1:0-2336 GCA_049579205.1 Rhodomicrobium sp.
CAGGAGGAGACATTGCAGCAGGTTGGGAAGAACGGCGCGCTCGCTGACGGAAAGCTCGGTTACCTTCGTCAGCCAAGCTGCAATGAAGTAAGGTGACATGCTTGGACTCGCGAAAAAGCTTCTACCCGTAACCAACACACGCAAAATCGGCAAGCATTCCATGATGTTGAATAGCGCCACACCGCGCATGGAGGTTGACCCCGAAACCTATGAAGTGCGGGCCGATGGCCGGCTTCTCACCTGTGCACCGCACTGCAATTCATCGCCCTGCTGGGCATTGGCCGAAGGGAAAGGCAGTAGGCACTCTCACTCTCGATTTTGGCGCGCGCCATCGCCGCCGCATTCGCCTGATTACGAACCAAGGCGAAGATGTCCTTCTCGACCTTCCCACAGCGGTTGCGATGGTCGATGGAGATGGCTTGCAACTTGAAGATGGGAGGTGGCTAAAGGTTCAGGCCGCTGCGGAGCTTATTGTCGAAGTCAGGCATAAAGATCCCAACCAGCTTATGCGTATTGCTTGGCATCTGGGAAATCGACATTTGCCGGCTGAAATTCAAAACCAGGTTCTTCGCATTCGGCCTGACCATGTGATCGAGGATATGCTCGATGGCTTGGGAGCGGATCTTGTAAAGGTGCAGGCCCCCTTCCAGCCGGAAGGCGGCGCTTACAGCGGCCGCGGCCACCATCACAACCAAGATGACAGTGGGCATTATCATGAGTAATGACCAGTGCCGTTTCCCGCCGCTGGCGCTTTTGAGACTGCAAAGCTGGCTTTCGCCTGCCTTCCCCACCGGTTCCTATAGCTACTCACACGGGATCGAATGGGCGGTCGAAGCGGGGCACATACATGACCGCGAAACTCTCGTCGATTGGCTGAAGGCAGATCTTTGCTATGGTTCTGGCCGAAATGAAGGCATTTTCTTCGGCCAGGCGATGCGCAGTGTTATAGACGGTGACTGCGAGAAGCTATTCGAAATCGCGGAGCTGGCGGCCGCCTATCGCGGGACCTCAGAATTTGCGCTTGAATCATCACAGCAAGCGGCGGCATGCCTCGGGACGCTCCGCCAGGTATGGCCCGACCACGTTCTAAACCAGCTTTCGGATATGCTGTCTGCGCACCATGTTCCGCCTGCCCTGGCTGTCGTTCTTGGAGTACGTTCGGCAAGGCAGGGAATTCCGGCCAGTGTAGCCTTGCCCGCCTTCCTGCAGAGTTATAGTGCAAATTTGGTTTCCGCCGCCATTCGGCTGATCCCTCTCGGTCAAACTGATGGGCAGCTCGCTATCGCTGAGCTTGAGCAGGCAGTGCTGACAGCAAGTGCAGAAGTCGAAAAGGCCTCGATGCACGATCTCGGCTCGGCCGCGTTCATGGTCGAACTCGCCTCCATGGCGCATGAAACTCAATATACGAGGCTGTTTCGCTCATGAGCTCCGCTGCTAGCCCGGTTTCCAAAACCCGCATACGCGCTGGTCATCATGGCCCTTTGCGCGTGGGGATCGGCGGCCCGGTTGGCTCAGGCAAGACGGCGCTAATCGAAGCGTTATGCAAGCGGCTCCGCGATACCTACGACATTTACGTGATTACCAACGACATTTACACAAAGGAAGACCAGCTCATTCTTACACGCGCACAAGCGCTGCCAGCGGAGCGCATTATGGGCGTTGAGACAGGTGGCTGTCCTCACACAGCGATCCGGGAAGATGCGTCCATGAACCTTACCGCCATTGAAGTCATGAACCAGAGATTCCCTTGCGCAGAATTGTGCTTTATCGAATCGGGGGGTGATAATCTTGCCGCAACCTTCAGTCCCGAGCTCGCTGACTTAACGATCTATGTGATCGATGTCGCGGCGGGTGAAAAAATACCTCGAAAAGGCGGCCCTGGTATCACGCGCTCCGATCTTCTCGTTATAAATAAGATAGATTTGGCTAATTCGGTAGGCGCAGATCTCAAAGTAATGGAAGCGGATGCACTCAGAATGCGCGTGAACCGGCCTTTCATTTTTACCAATTTGAAAAGCGGCGAAGGATCCGGCAGAATCGCTGACTTCGTCGTCGAAAATGGCGGATTGCTAAAGCCGGGTGCATAGCCGATGGTCAAAGCTGCTGCTTTAGTAGAAGCTTGTGGCTTCGATCGTCCGGCGGGCTACAGCCATGGTGCGACTGAGCGCCCGCAAAAATCGCCTCGCTTCGCGCCCTATCGCTGTAGAACGGCTACCCTTGATCCCGATTGAGCTCCCATCATCGGCCGCCCCCAGCGCAGTCCGCGTCAAGCCCGGCGGCCGTTTTGCCCATATGGTCCTCCTGGCATTGTTTCGCCTGCGCGAACTAGGGTTGGT
>JBAUNL010000170.1:0-3053 GCA_049579205.1 Rhodomicrobium sp.
AAAGCTTCACGGACTTCATCGAGATTTTTGTTGGCAAGATCGGGCGCCCGAGCGGCAACTTCAAAATCGCCGGACTGAGACATGGTTTGCATTCCGATTAATACATCCAAGATAGGGTCCGGTCACACTTGAAATGACCCAAGCGGCGCTGCGCTTGACTTGGGTCAAGGTAAGCAGGCGCACCCGCGTGCCTACTGCAAGTGAGGACTACAATAAGGAGGAACAAATGGGAGCGAATAGCCCGCCGCAGATCCCGCCAGCGATACGCGAACTCGCAGCAGTGAACATTGACCAAGCTCGCGCGGCATACGCCCAGCTCCTGGAGGCGGCGCGTAAGGCTCAGGATTTGATGAAATCGATCATGCCATCAAACCCGGTGGTGCAGGGATTGGCCGAGGTTCAGGAGCGAGCCATGACCTTCGCTCAGCAGAACCTCGACGCTAGTTTCTCGCTGGCCAACGAGCTTAGCAAGGCAAAGGACCTTGCGGAGATGGTGCAAATCCAAAGCAAATATGCGCAGCAGCAGATGCAAGCCTATGCCCTTCAGGCGCAGGAGCTTACCGGCCTGGTGATGAATGGCGCGGTGCAGAAGACGAGTGGAGGAGCTGACGGCGCCGGTCTGCAGCGAAGCTGAAGGACCTTTGATGCGCGGCCCTGAATGGTTGGCATGCGGCTCGATGATGGGTATGCGTGATGGGGTGATCATGTCAGCGAGGGCCTCGGGCGCGAGCGGCGAAGGCTCACGCGCGCGAGGGAAAAGCCCGTGAGTGACGCCGCCACAGGCCCGTAATCGCCGTTTTTCGCCTTTTTATGCCTGTAAACCCTGAGTTAGGCTTTCCTCCTGATATGACTCACGCGCGCACGCGCGGGGAAAAACTCTCGATGCTCACAGAAGACGTTCGAAGCATAGATATCCGCCGCAGCCAGGTTTTGCGGACGAACGGCAAGGGAGGCATCCTCGTGCCCAAAGGCGCGGAAGCGGCAATGTGGAGGCGGTCCGATGGGGTCAGCCTGAAGCTCGCCATAACATGGGTGAAGACCGGCTTCGGCAAGCGCCCCCTATTCATATGCCCCGATTGCAAAAGACGCGCGAGCGTGCTCTTCGACCATCCCGTCAGCGGAGGGCAGTGGATCGGCTGCGGCGAGTGCAGCAGCCTTCGCTATCGAAGCGAGACCCTATCGGGGAATGCACGAAAGCAGCACCGGCGCTCGCAGATTTTAATGGACCACGATTTTTCATGCAGAACAGCTTCCGGCAAGCCGAGAGGACGGCGCTGGCACACCCATCTTGCCTTGCTGCGCAAGCTCGAAAAAACCGGCGATCTTGAGGATATCGAATTCGAGGATGTATTCGGGGAACGGGATGCTGCATCGATGCTCGAAGCAACGTTGCGCCTCATGGAGCGCCGGCACATACCATGGCTCTATAACGGCAGCGGCGCCAAGCGCCGTCTAGGAGATGCGAGCATGCCAGAGCAATCCGAAAGCCCCAAGGGAAAGGCGCCACGCGCATCTCCGGGGAAGAGCTATGTCGCGGCCAGGATCGCCTGCGAGCGTCTTGGCATTCACGAAAGCACGCTCCACAAGTGGGCAAAGGCTGGCAGGATCGGCTATATCGAGCTGGACGGCGGACATCGCCGTTACGACGTTGACACCTTTGTGAGGAGACATGAAGCCAAACAGCAAGCCGTCCACGCTAAGGATGCGCCGTTATCGTGAGCGCCGGGCCATCGGAGCAATCGCCCTGCCACCTCAGGATATCGAGCGGTCAATGGTGAGGGCGCTCGTTAACCTTCGCTGGCTCGATCCTGATAAGACCGGCGACCCCAAGGCGATCAACGATGCGATCATGAGCCTCTTGTTCGAAGCCTTATATCTTGGCTTGCGGGGCGAGAAGGTGAACCGGGTGACGCCATTGGTGACGGCGTAACATTATGCGCCCCAAGCTCGAAGAGATGGCAGCGCTGGCAACGCGCCTTTTCAGGTGCAAAAGTCGCGCTCACTTATTTCCCGCTGCACTCTCCCCAGGGCGTACCGATAGTCTGCTCCTATGATGTAAGTAAAAGCATTTGACGGCCTCAGACGGCTGCGTCGATCAAGCTGCCGCGTTCCCAGTTGAGACATTGCTTTTCGAGATCGGCGGCATCGTGGACATCGCCCACATAGGTCAATTGGAGAGGCGTGCCATCTAGCCAGCCTTTGCTCGCCTTAGCATCCAAATTAAAGCGTGCGATGCGAATGAAGAGCAGCATGTTTACGTTCGCGCCGTCTTCGGAGAGGGGCAATACGAGTGCCGAGAAGCTGTGGGTGGCGCGCTGCTTTAATTGATATTGGCCTGCAAGGAATGTTGGGCGGCGGGTCGCAAAGACGCGCTCTCCAACCGCTTCCAGCGCTTCGGAAGATTTTGGGTCATAGGCGATATAATAACCAACGAAGGTGCCGGTTGGATCGTATCCGACCTGCTGCGCGATGGCTGTCCCTGCCAGCCGGTAGCGCAACCTCCCATCAACCCGGTCCACGATTGACAGGTACGGCAGCAAAGCTGGAATTTCGGGAGCATTAATATCGCTTCGGGCCGGCATGAGCCGCCCTCGGCACTTGCCTAGCCAATAGCGGTAGAGATCGAGATGAAACAATATAGGTGCCGAATGCAGCATGACATGAGTATCGCGAATAGCCGTTAACGAATTTTTAAATCCCCAGGCAGGCAACCATTGACCATGGCAAGGGATGACATGGCTCGCAGCAATCGCTCCGATTATGAGGCACGATGCGTCATGCGCAACACGTCGCTTGCGATTGCTTGGCGCGGCTAAGCCGCGCCGCTCACATGCGCGGGACTATGCCGCTGCGCAAATCGGCCGTACCCCGAGCTTCGCGCTCCGGCCAGGTGCGTTAACCCGCGCCGCTACCCTGCCGCTAAGAGGCTTGGGGCTTCGCGCCACTCTGCCCTCTAAGGTGGTCGATCATCCGCTGAGTCAGCCTGACTTGCTCCAACGCGCTGCGTCTCTCTTCCGATCCTATCGGCAGTCTCGACGCGATGCGAGCATAGT